>CAXSIB010000240.1:0-5429 GCA_964237095.1 uncultured Actinomycetales bacterium | reverse complement strand
AGCGCTGGACGCCCTCCGCGGCGTTCCAGACGTAGAAGCGGAACTGCTCCCGGACGACGTCGGCGACCCCGGGCGGGAGCGCGACGAAGAGCGCGTTCGCCTGCACCGGCTGGGTGATCGTCACCCCGGGGATGTCGCGCACGCGCTCGGCGAGCAGCTGGGCCATGTCGTTGGCCTGCGTGGCGAGCGTGCGCCAGAGACCGTCGGTGAGCAGGGCGTCGATCTGCGCGGCCAGGAAGCGGTGCTTGCTCGAGAGCTGGAGCAGCTGCTTGTGCAGGTAGGGCGCACCCGCGGCGAGGTCAGGGCGCAGCAGCACCGCCGCCTCGACCCCGAGGGCGCCGTTCTTGGTCCCGCCGAAGCTGACGGCCGCCGCGCCCACCCCGGTGGTGATGTCGCCGAGGGACACCCCGAGCCCGGCCGCGGCGTTGGCCAGGCGGGCGCCGTCGATGTGCAGCAGCAGGCCGTTCGCGGCGCAGAAGTCACCGAGGGCGCGCAGTTCCTCCACGGAGTAGCGCGTGCCCAGCTCGGTGGACTCGGTCACCGACACGACCCGCGGCTGCGCGGAGTGGACGTCGCCGACGCCGGGCAGCCACGCCGCGACGTCGGCGGGGGTCAGCTTGCCGTCGACGGTCGGGCAGGTGAGCAGCTTCAGGCCGGCGGTCAGCTCGGGGGCGCCGCCCTCGTCGGTGTTGATGTGGGCCGTCGCCGCGCAGATCACGGCCTCCCACGGGGCGCAGAGCGTCCGCAGGCAGGTGATGTTCGCGGCGCTGCCGTTGAAGACGAGCAGCGGGACCGCGTCGGCGCCGAACTCCGCGCGGAGCAGCTCCCGGGCCCGGACCGACCACGGGTCCTCCCCGTAGGAGACCGCGTGGCCCCGGTTGGCCTCGGCGACCGCCGCGAGGACGTCGGGGTGGGCCGGGGCGTAGTTGTCCGAGGCGAAGTCGCGCATGCCCCGACTCTAGGAAGTGCGCCCCCGGACCCGCGCCGGGCGTCCGTCCCGGCCGCCCGGAGCACCGGCCGTGGTGGGCGGCCCCGGACCTGACATCCGTCACCGTTCGACCCGATCGACCGGGGCGGAGGCCCCGGTGCCGATACCGTGCCCGGGTGATAACCGCCCGCGACCTGCGCAAGACGTACGGGACCAAGGTGGCCGTCGACGGGCTGTCGTTCGACATCGCCCCCGGCCTGGTGACCGGCTTCCTCGGCCCGAACGGCGCCGGGAAGTCCACGACGATGCGCCTCATGCTCGGCCTGGACAAGGGCGGCGGCTCGACCACCTTCGACGGGAAGCCCTTCGCGGAGCTGGCCGACCCGATGCACGAGGTCGGGGCGATGCTCGAGGCCAAGTCCTTCCACCCGTCGCGGACCGCGCGCAACCACCTGCGGATGCTGGCCGCGGGCGCCCGGATCCCCGACCGCCGCGTCGACGTCGTGCTCGACCAGGTCGGGCTGACCGAGGTCGCCGGCCAGCGGCCCGGCGGCTTCAGCCTCGGCATGTCCCAGCGCCTCGGCCTCGCCGCCGCGCTGCTCGGCGACCCGAAGGTCCTGATCCTCGACGAGCCCGCGAACGGCCTGGACCCCCAGGGCATCAACTGGCTGCGCACCCTGCTCAAGCACCTCGCCGGCCAGGGCCGCACCGTGCTCGTCTCGTCCCACCTGCTGTCGGAGATGGCGCTCACCGCCGACCACCTGCTCGTGGTCGGGCGCGGCCGGCTCATCTCCGACATGCCGACCCAGCAGTTCATCGACTCCGCGACCCGCTCGAGCGTGGTCGCGCGCAGCCCGCGGGCCGCCGAGCTGGCCGCGGCGATCACGCAGGCGGGACTCTCCCCGAGGCCCGGCGAGGACGGCGCGGTGATCGTCGAGGACGCGTCGCTGGAGCAGGTCGGGGACATCGCGGGCGCCGCCGGGATCGTCCTGCACGAGCTGTCCCGACACACCGCGAGCCTGGAGGACGCGTTCCTGGAGGCCACGGCCGGCAGCGAGGAGTACGTCGCCACCGTTGGTCTGCCGCCCGCCCCCCCGGGCGTTCCGGGCGGTGCAGGTGCCCGACGGGTCGACCTCGGCAAGGAGGACGGGCGATGAGCCGCGCGCTGGCCTACGAGTGGATGCGGCTGCGGACGCTGCGGTCGACGTGGTGGCTGTCGGCGGTGTCGTTGGTGCTGTCCGCGGGGCTCACCGTGGCGATCGCCTTCGGCTTCCGCCACAGTCAGAGCCCGAGTGCACTCGCCGTCACCTGGACAGCCGGCAGCGGCTTCTCCCCGGTCCCGTTCGCCGCGGTCTTCGGGGCGGTGATCGGGGTGTTCACCTTCGGCCACGAGTACCGGCACGGCGCGATCCTGGCCACGTTCACCGACCTCCCGCGGCGCGGGCAGGTCTTCGCGGCGAAGCTGATCGTGCCGTGCGTGTGGGGCATCGCGGTCTCGCTGGTCGCCCTCGTCCTCGACTGGGTCGTCGTCCGCCTCGTCTGGGGTTCCAGCACGACGGCCCACGGGTTCGCGCCCAGCCCGACCGGCCGGCTCCTGCTCGGGTTCGTCCTGCTCACGATCCTCTGGACGGCGATGGGGGTCGCGCTCGGCGCCCTCCTGCGGAGCATCCCGGCCGCCATCGTGATCATCTTCGTGGTGCCGCTGATCGTCGAGCCGGTGCTGACCGCCGTCGCGGACATCGATGCCTTGCACGCCGTCCACCGCCTCCCCCAGTTCCTGCCGTTCTCGGCCGGCGCCCGGATGGTCTCCACCACCGTGAACGACACGTTCACGGCCGGCCTGAGCCCGGTCCACGGCGGCCTGGTCTTCGCGGCCTGGACGGTGGTGATTGCGGCCCTCGCCGCCGTCCGGGTGTTCGCCCGCGACGCCTGAGCCCACCGGTCCGGGGGCCGGCCGACCGGTGGTCCGCCGCCGGGCGGGTCAGGGTCCGGCGGGCTCCGGGACGGGTCGCGCGGCGAGGTGCACGGCGAAGAAGTCGAGGACTCGCCGCCAGGCGTCGGCCGCGGCGTCGTGGTCGTAGCCGAGCCCGAGCACGCGGAGCAGCGGGGCGGCCGGGCCGAACGGGAGCCGGTTGGCGAAGCCGTGCCCGGCGCCGGGGTACTCCCGCACGTCGTAGGGCACCTCGAGCTCGGCGAGCGCCGCCCGCAGCCGCGGCGCCGCCAGCGGGAGCGTCCGGTCACGCGTGCCGTAGGAGCCGACCACGGGGCAGGACCCGCGCAGCGCCTCGGGCAGCGGCTCCGGGAGCGCGCCGTAGAAGGGCGCAGCGGCGTCGAAGCCCTGCGGGGCCGTGAGGAGCGCGAACCCGCCGCCCAGGCAGAACCCGGCCACGCCGACCATGCCCGTGGTGTCCGCCCGGTCGACGAGGGCCGACCGGGCGTCGAGGATCGCCTGCACGGACGGGCCGGACCCGCGCCGGAGGTCGGCGAACCCGGCCCGCATGCACGCGACCCGGCCGTGCCCGCTCGCGCGGCCGGCGGCGTGCAGGTCGGGGGCGAGGGTCACGTAGCCGGCGGTGGCGAGGCGGTCGACGATCTCGCGGGTGTCGTCGCCGAGCCCGAGGGCGTCGTGGACGACGACCACCCCCGGCCACGGCCCCGCCCCCGAGACCGCGGGCGACGGGACCGCGAGGTAGTCGGTCACCGGCGCCACTCGTAGGGCAGGAACTTGCCGTTCAGGGTGATGACCACGCGGTCGCCGGCGGGGTCCTCCTCCCGGGCCAGGTCGATCCCGAAGTTGATCGCGCTCATGATGCCGTCGCCGAACTGCTCGTGGATCAGCTCCTTCAGCGCCGGGCCGTAGACGGCGACCGCCTCGTGGAGCCGGTAGATCGTCGGGTCGGTCGGGACGTCGGCGTCCCGCTCGCCGCGCACCGGGACGAGGGTGAGGATCGGCACCGCTTCCGGCGGCAGGTCGAAGAGCCCCGCGACCGTCGTCGCCTCCTCCTCGGTGAACGGGTGCTGGCCGAGCAGCGCCGCCGTCGTCCACACCGGCGGGGTGCCGAGGGCCGTGGCGACACTCGCCCACGTCACCTTCTTCGCCGCCCGGGCGGCCACGATCAGCTCGGTGACCTCGTCGCGTCGCATCGGTCCGCACTCCTCTCCGTCGGGGGCGGCAACTCTCGCACCCCGGCCGGTCACCCGGCGAGCCGGTCAGGCGATCAGGCGGTCTGGCCGACGGCTCCGGGGGGCACCCAGGCGGCGAGGTACTGGTCCCAGACCGGTTCCCGGCGGGCGACCCCGACCAGCAGCGCCACCGTCGGCGGCGGCGCCTTCGGGGTGAAGGGGAGCGTCCAGCCGATCTCGGCGAGCAGGGAGTCACTCTTGCGGTGGTTGCACCGGAAGCAGGCGGCCACCACGTTGTCCCAAGCGTGGCGGCCGTTGCGCGAGCGCGGGATGACGTGGTCGACGGAGTCCGCGCGCTTGTCGCAGTAGGCGCAGTGGTGCTCGTCGCGCTCGAGGACCGCGCGGCGGGTCAGCGGCACGGCCCGGTGGTACGGCACGCGGACGAAACGGGACAGCCGCACGACGGTCGGCGCGGAGACGTCGAGGTGCTCGCTGTGCAGGACGCCGGGCCCGACCTCGACGACGACGGCCTTCTCCGCGAGCACCAGGACCACCGCGCGGCGCAGGGGCACCAGGCACAGGGGTTCGAACGACGCGTTGAGCACGAGCGTCAGGGCCATCGCCGCAACCACACCTCGTTCCCGCCACCGGTCGTGGCGTCCGGCCGCGACACCGCGGCCGCATGGCGGGCGACCCGGTGTCGTCAGTGTGCCGCAACCGGGGTCGGGTGGGGAGCTTTCCCGGCGATGACGTGGCCCGCGGGTCGCCGGGCTGTCGGCGCGGTGGATCGTGCCGATCAGACGCCGACGGGGCGGGTCCCGGTCCACCGGTCGAGGACGCTGCGCCAGCCGGTCCGGCCCGCCGGGGTGGTGGACGAGCCGACCCAGGCGATGTAGCCGTCGGGGCGGACGAGCAGCGCCGGTCCGTCGTCGGTGCGGCGCGCGTGCAGCAGCGGCCGGCCCTCGTCGCGGTCCGCGGTCGGCGGGGCGTCCTGTTCGACGACGAGGACGAAGCCCGGGCGCCGTTGGACCTCCGTGAGGCGGGTCCCGTCGAGGGGGACCTCGGTGGCGCGGGTGCCGACGAGGTCGTCGGCACCCCGGTCCGCGGGGTAGCGCAGCCCGGTCCCGGCGAAGCTGCCCGCGACGGTGTCGCGCACCTTCGACACCGACAGGGCCAGCGGCGCGATCCGGTCGCGCAGGAACCGGGCGGGTCGGGGATGGAGCGTGACGGCGCGCATCATCAGCCCGGACTGCCTGATCACCCGCGCCCCGATCGGGTGGCGTTCGTCCTGGTAGGTGTCCAGCACCGAGTCGGCGGCGCCGGCGAGGACGGCGTCGAGCTTCCACGCGAGGTTGGCGGCGTCCTGGATGCCGGTGTT
>CAXSIB010000239.1:0-5460 GCA_964237095.1 uncultured Actinomycetales bacterium | reverse complement strand
GGCGGACCGCGGACCGCGGCGGCGGGACCGTGACCACGGTCCGGCCGCCGGCCACCCCCGCGCCGGGCACGGCGAGGACGGCGAGGGGCGTCTGCGACCCGGCGAGGCCGCGGGCGCCGCTGCCGGCGGTCGTGGCGTTGACGGTGTTCGCGGTGGTGACCCCACCCGGTCCGCGCGCCGCCGCGTGGTCGTGCCCGCCGTGCCGGCCGTCGACCCGGTGGCCACGGTCCTCCCCACGCCCGCGCCCGTGGCCGCCGGACACGCCGTGGCGCACGCGGCCGCCGAGCGCCGGGCGGGGCGCGAGGACACGCTGGCGCGAGGACGGCGGCGCCTCCCGGTCGGCGCGGGCGAGCCCGCGCCGGTTCAGCCAGCTGCGGCTGAGGACCACGATCCACAGAACACCGATACCGCCGTAGAGCAGGCCAGATCCCACGCGCCAACCGTAGGAGGCCGGGGCGGTCCGACCGGGCACGCCGCGCGGTGTGTCCCGCGCCGTGTCACGAGCAGGTCACGACCGGGGTGGCGGGAGGGACCGGTCGAGAGCGGTGCTCTCGACCAGGCCGGCACTCCTCGCGAGCACTGCTCTGGCCGCCACCCGGACCGGCCGGCCGCCCGCGATCATCAGCAGGGACGGACGCACCCGGGCGGCCCGGGGAGCCTCGGCGGTCGGCGACGTCGGCCGGGCGGGCTCAGCGGTCGGTGCGCTCGCCGTGGTCGGCCGCGGTCCCCGCCTGGCCGGCGTGCCAGCGGGCGAGCACGCCGCCGGGCACGTCCTCCGCACACAGGGAGAAGCCGAGGTGGTCGCGCCACGCGCCGTCGATGTGCAGGAAGCCCACCCGCAGCCCCTCCTCGCGGAAGCCCAGCTTGGACACGACCCGCAGGCTGGGCGCGTTCTCCGGCCGGATGTTGATCTCCACGCGGTGCAGCCCGGCCACCGTGAAGCAGTGGTCGACGGCCAGGGCGACGCCGGTCGGCACGATCCCGCGCCCGGCGACGTCGCGGTCGATCCAGTACCCGATCTGGGCCCAGCGCGCCGAGCCCCAGGTGATCCCCGACACGGTGACCTGGCCGACGAGGCGGTCGTCGTACGTCAGCACCCACGGGAGACCGCGGCCGTCACGACCCTGGCGGCGCAGGTCTCGCACCATCGCCCCGAACGTCCGGGACTCCACGACGCGGTCGGGTGCGGTCGCCTCCCAGGGCTGGAGCCAGGAGGCGTTGCGGGCGCGGACCGCGAACCAGGCCCGGGCGTCGTGGCGGGTGATCGGGCGCAGCTCCACCCGCCCGTCGCGCAGCCGCGCGGGCCACGCCCGCCGCGGGTCGTGGCCGGCCGGGCCGAGCCCGCCCTCGCGCCCGTGGGGGTTCAGTGCGACCCGCCGCGGGCGTGGCGGACGATCTCGGCGAGCAGCGGGCCGAGCACCGCCATCCCGTCGCGGACCCCGCCGGTCGAGCCGGGCAGGTTGACGACGAACGTGGTCCCCGCGATGCCGGCGACCCCGCGGGAGAACACGGCGGTGGGGACGCCGGCCGCCACCCCGGTCGCCCGCAGCAGCTCGGCGATGCCCGGGATCTCCAGGTCCAGCAGGGGTCTCGTCATCTCCGGGGTGCGGTCGTCACGGGAGAAGCCGGTGCCGCCGGTGGTGAGGACGGCGTCGTAGCCCGCCGCGACGGACTCGGCCAGCGCGGCGGCGAGCTCGTCGCCGTCGGGGACCACCCGGGGTCCGTCGACGGTGGCCCCGGGCAGCTGCGTGTGCAGGGACTCGACCAGCAGCGGCCCGGACCGGTCCTCGTAGACCCCGGCCGACGCCCGCGTGGACACGGTGATCACGGCGATGCGGAGCCCGTCCGGGACACCGGGCGACCCCGCGGTGTCGGGCGCCTCCTCGACGTCGGCGGTCTGCTGCGACGGGTGCTCGGGCGGGTGCTGCGACGGGTGGTCGGCCCCGGCCGCGGGGGTACCGGGGCCGCCGGGCACGCTCACCGGCCGGTCCCCCCGGAGCTCGCGGGCACGGCCGGGCGCACCCAGTCCGGGCTCGTCCCCCCGGTCTTCGAGATCACCCGCACGTCGCTGATCGTCGCAGCCGGGTCGAGGGCCTTGACCATGTCCACCACCGACAGGCCCGCGACGACGACCGCGGTCAAGGCCTCCATCTCGACCCCCGTGCGGTCGGTGGTCGCGACCTCGGCCTCGATCAGCACCGCGTCCTCCCCCACCACGAGCTCCAGGCGCACGCCCGACAGTCGGATCGGGTGGCAGAGCGGGACGAGGTCCGGCGTCCGCTTGGCCCCCATGATCCCGGCCACCCGGGCGACGGCGAGCGCGTCGCCCTTCGGGACGGTCCCGGACCGCAGCGCGGTCAGCGTGGCGGCGTCGAGCAGGACGCGCCCGCGGGCCACGGCCCGCCGGTCGGTCTCGGGCTTGGCTCCCACGTCGACCATGTGGGCGGCCCCGGCCCCGTCGAGGTGCGGGAAGAGCCCGTCGGCCGGGCTGGTCGGTCCGCTCACGGCAGCAGCGGGGTGGTCTCGGCGGAGCCCTCGAGGAGGATCGCGTCGACCCGCGTCCCGGCCCGGAGGTGTCCGACCTCGGCCGGCACGACCGCGAGCGCATCGGCCGCCGCGAGCCCGCCGAGCAGGTGCGAGCTGGTCCCCCCGGTGACGCGGGCGACGTCGCCGTCGAGGCGGACCCGCAGGAACTGGGTCTTGCCGACCGGGGAGTCCGCGTCCTCGGCCAGGCGGACGCGGACGGTCGGGCGGAACAGGTCGCGGCGCGCCGCCAGCCGCCGGATCGCCGGCCGGGCGAAGACCTCGAAGGAGACGTAGGCACTCACCGGGTTGCCGGGCAGTGCGAACACCGGGATCCGGTCCTCGCCGATGACCCCGAAACCCTGGGGCATCCCGGGCTGCATCGCGACCGGCCCGAACTCCATGCTCCCCAAGCCCGACAGGACGTCGCGGGCGATGTCGTAGGTGCCGACCGACACCCCGCCCGTCGTGATGATCATGTCGGCCCGGACGAGCTGGTCGTTCAGCACGTCGGTCAGCTCGGCGGCGTCGTCGCGCACGTACCCGACGCGGTAGGCGATCGCGCCCGCCTCGGTGGCCGCCGTGGCCAGCATGTAGGAGTTCGAGTCGGCGATCTGGCCCTCGCCGAGCGACGTCCCGGGCTCGTGCAGCTCGCTGCCGGTGGACAGGACCACCACCCGCGGCCGCGGCTGGGCCAGGACGGTCGGGAAGCCCGCCGCGGCGAGAAGCCCGATGCACCGCGCGTCGAGCCACGACCCGGCCGCCAGCACCGTCGTGCCGCCGGCGACGTCGCTGCCCGCGAGGCGGACGTAGGTGCCCGCGGCGGCCGAGCGGTCGACGCGGACGTGGGTGACCCCGTAGTCGGTCCACTCCTGGGGGACGACGGTGTCGGCCCCGGCCGGGAGCGGGGCGCCGGTCATGATCCGCATCGCCTGGCCCGGGGCGAGCCCGTAGGCCCCGGTCGACCCGGCCGCGATCTCCCCGGCGACCGGGAGGGTGACCGGCGAGGCCTCGGCGGCCCCGGCGATGTCGACCGCGCGCACGGCGTAGCCGTCCATCGAGGAGTTCGTGAACGGCGGCAGGTCGTAGGTCGAGACGGCGTCCTCGGCGAGCAGGCAGCCGCCGGCGTCGAGCAGGGTCCGCGAGAAGGGCCGCAGCGGCGCCACCCGGGCCAGGACCCCGCGGAGCTGGTCCGCCACCGCTCGCATCGCCGCCCCGCTCCTCGTCCGGTGTCGGCCCGTGGGCCCGTCCTGTCCCGGTCACCACCGGCACGACCGGCTCGAACCGACCGTCCGGCCCACCCGGTGGGACCGCCCGGCGGCGGCGCCGGCGCCGCGTCCCCGACACTAACGGCGTGGACCCCGCAGACCCCGGCGGCCACGCGGCCGCGAAGGCGGCGCTGCGCCGGACGGTGCTCGCGCGCCGGGTCGACCGCGTCCGCGCCGATCCCGCGGGCCGGGCCGCCGACGGCCGGGCGGTGGAGCGGCGGCTGGCGGAGGTCGCGGAGGTGGCCGGGCTGCGGGCCGGGGACACCGTCGCCGCCTACCTCGAGCTCGCCACCGAGCTGCCGCTGGCGGCGACCCGGGACGCGCTGCACCGGCGCGGGATCCGGGTGGTCGTGCCGGTGCTCCTCGACGACGGCGACCTCGACTGGACCCGGTGGGACCCGGCCGGCACGGGCGGCCCGACCGGCGCGCGGCTCGGGCGGGGCACGGTGGCCGGGGCCGCGGTCGTCCTGCTGCCGGGGGTGGCTGCTGACCGGGCGGGGGGCCGACTGGGTCGCGGCGGCGGTTCGTACGACCGTGCGCTGGCCCGCCTGGCCCGCCTGGCCCGTCCGCCGGGCCCCCGGCCGTGGACCTGCCTGGTGCTCTACGCCGACGAGGTGGTCGAGTCGGTGCCCGTGGAGTCCCACGACGTGGCCGTCGACGCGGTCGTCACCCCGGCCGGGCTCCTCCGGGTGCGGGGCCCGGACGAGCACCGGGTGCCGGGCCCGGACGGCCGCAGGGACCCGGGCGGCGGCTAAGATTGGCACTCAGCCGCGGAGAGTGCCAGACCCGCGGCGGGCCGGGCGTCGCGCGGCGGTGGGCGGTCGCCCGTCGCCGCCCGATCCGGACCGACCTCAGCACCAGACACCGGAGGACGTCGTGCCCACCTATGAGTACCTGTGCACCGACCAGGGACACCGCCTGGAGGTCGTCCAGCGCTTCACCGACGACGCCCTGACCGTGTGCCCGGAGTGCGGCGGCCACCTGCGCAAGGTGATCTCCCCGGTCGGCATCGTCTTCAAGGGCTCCGGCTTCTACCGCAACGACAGCCGCGCGGGGGCCAAGGGCGCGTCCGGTGCCAAGGAGAGCTCGATCCCCGCGAAGGACGGCGCCTCGAGCTCGCCGGCCTCCTCGTCGGGTGACTCCGGGTCGTCGTCGTCGTCCTCCGGTGACGGCGGGTCGTCCTCGAGCCCGGCGTCGACGCCCGCCGGGACCTCGTCGGGTCCCGGCTCGGGCTCCTCCGGTTCGGGGTCGAACGGCTCGGGCTCGTCCGGGTCCGGGTCGTCGGGATCGGGGTCCAACGGCTCCGGGTCGTCGGGCTCGAGCGGCTCGACCGCCGGACACCCGGCCTCGAAGGGCTCCTCGACCTCCTGACCGGGCCGCTCCTGGCGACCGTCCGTCCTGACCGCGGGGCGGGCTCGGAGACCCGCCGGAGCCGACCCGACCCGTCGTCGGCCGCGACGCCGCGGGGAGGTCCGTCCACAGGTGTTCCGCGAGCGGCCGGTCTCCACAGGCCGTGCCCCCGCGCCGGGGTGCGGGCCCCGGCCGCTCGTAGCGTCCGCGACATGGACCGGACCCGGGTGAGCGAGCGACCGCACGGCCCGCCCGACGACCCCCGGCGGGCGCCGCTGGCCGGGGCGAGCGCCTCCCGGGGCCGCACCAGCCGCCCGTC
>CAXSIB010000238.1:0-5462 GCA_964237095.1 uncultured Actinomycetales bacterium | reverse complement strand
ACCGCCGACCGGTCATAGGTCGGGACCGCCACGGTCGCGCCGATCTCGGCGAGGGTGGCGGTGCTCAGGGCGACGGTCACTTGACGGCTCCGAGGGACAGGCCCTGGACGAGCTTGTCCTGGGCGGCGAAGCCGGCGATCAGCACCGGCAGGGAGATCACCATGGCCGCCGCGCAGACCTTGGCCACGAAGAGGCCCTGGCTCGTCACGAACCCGGTCAGGAAGACGGGCGCGGTGCCCGACCGGACGCCGGTGAGGGTGCGGGCGAGCAGGAGCTCGTTCCAGCTGAAGATGAAGCAGATCAGCGAGGTGGCCGCGAGCCCGGGGGCGGACACCGGGGCGATCACGCGGACGAGGGTGCCGATCAGCCCGGCGCCGTCCATCGACGCGGCCTCGAGCATCTCCACCGGGATCTCCGCGAGGAAGCTGCGCATCATCCACACCGCGATCGGCAGGTTCATCGACGTGTAGAGGAGGACCAGGGCCCAGATGTTGTCCAGCAGACCGAGGTTCTGGGCGGCCAGGTAGAGGGGCAGCAGGCCCGCCACGATCGGCAGCATCTTGGTCGACAGGAAGAAGAAGAGGACGTCGGTCCACTTGCGGATCGGGCGGATCGACAGCGCGTACGCGGCCGGGACCGCCAGCACGAGCACCAGCAGCGTCGACACGATGCTGGCCGTCGCCGAGTTGATGATCGCCGGGACCGGGCCGGCCGAGAAGAACTCCCGGTAGCCCTCGAGGGTGAGCGGGGCGGTGAACGCCGGCGGGTTGGTGCCGGCGTCCTGCTCGGAGTGGAACGAGGTGAGCAGCATCCACAGGACCGGCGCCACGAACAGCACGCCCACGATCCAGGCGATCGCGGTGAACCACGAGCCGCCCTTCGAGCCGGTGGCGGTGGCCTTCCTGCCCTTCTTCGACCGCGGGCGGACGTCGGGCCGGGTGACGCTGACGGCACTCATCGGGTCTCCTCCTTGAACAGGGACGACACGGTCCGCAGGGCGAACGTGGCGATGAGGATCGAGGCGAAGACCACGATGACCCCCGCCGCGGAGGCCTCCCCGTAGTCGTGGGCGAGGTAGAAGGTCTGGTAGATCGAGTACGGCAGGTTGTTGGTGTTCAGGCCGCCGGAGGTGATCGTGAACACCGCGTCGAAGTTCTGGACGATGTAGATGGCGCCGAGCAGGGCCCCCAGCTCGAGGTACTGGCGCAGGTGGGGGAGGGTGATGTAGCGGAAGGCCTGGGTGGCGGTGGCGCCGTCGACCCGGGCGGCCTCGGCCGCCTCGAGCGGGCGTCCCTGCAGCCCCGCCAGCAGGATCAGCATCATGAACGGCGTCCACTGCCAGATCAGGGCGATCTCGATCGAGATCTTCGGGACGGCCGTGAGGTAGTCCGGCTGGGGTGGGTTGGACGAGCCGAAGACCCGCCAGATGTCGGTGAGCAGCCCGTTGAGCAGGCCGTAGCTCGGGTTGAACAGCGCGTGCTTCCACAACAGCGCCGCGGCCACCGGCACGACCAGGAACGGCGTGATCATCATGGTGCGTACGAGACCGCGGCCGCGGAAGGTCCGGTCGAGCAGCAGGGCCACGCACAGGCCGAGGACCAGGCTGACGAGGACGACGGTCACGGTCAGGACGACCGTGTTCCCGACCGACGACCGCAGCTGCGGGTCCTGGGCCACGTTCACGTAGTTCTGGAATCCCGCGAAGCCGCGGTTGCCCGGGTCGAGGGCGTTCCAGCGGACGAAGGACACCACCACGGTCACGATGAACGGCAGCTGGGTCATGACGAACATGAAGACCAGGGCCGGGATCAGCGGGGCGCGGCGCGCCCAGTCACCCGTCCGCCGGAGGTTGGACCTGGGGGCGGGACTGAGCCCCGAGGTCGGGCGGCTCGTGGTTCGGTCGGCGGCAACGCTGCTCACGACAACTCCTCAGCCAGGCGGGCACAGGATCTCTCGGGTGCCCAGGATCTCTTGGTGCTCGGGATCTCTTGGTACAGGGGGTTCCGATGTGTGTCGTCCACGGCCGGGGGCGCGGCCCGGACCGGACGGATGTCCCCGCGGCCACTGGTGGTCACCAGCGGCCGCGGGGACGTCCGGGCTACTTCTGGTAGGTCTTCGCGACCTTCTCGGCTGCGGTCTGGCCGGTGGCCAGGGCCGCGGCCACGGTGGTCTTGCCCGCGATCGCCGAGCTGATCCCCTGCGACACCTCGGTCCCCAGGGCGGAGAACTCGGGGATGTCGACGAACTGGATGCCGATCGTCGGCCGGGGCTGGACGCCCGGGTCGGCCGGGTTGGCGGCGAGGATCGCCGACTCGGTGGGCTTGGCGAACGCCGACGCGATCTTCAGGTAGTCCGCGTTGGTGTAGGTGGAGGCCCGCTTCCCGGCCGGGACGCTGGCCCAGCCGAGCTTGGAGCCGACGAGGTCCTCGTACTTCGCACTCGACGCCCAGGAGATGAACTTCCACGCGTCGTCCTGCTTGGTGCTGGCCTTCTGGACCGCGAACGCCCAGCTGTACAGCCAGCCCGAGCTCTTGGTCTCCTTGACCGGGGCGGCGGCGTAGCCGATCTTGCCGGCGACCGGGGAGCCCTTGGCCTCGAGCGAGCCCGCGGCCGAGGTCGCGTCGTACCACATGGCGACCTTGGACTGCTCGAGCCCGTTCAGGCACTCGGTGAACCCGGCCTGCGGAGCGCCGGCCTCACCGTGGGCGCGCACCAGGTTGACGTAGAAGTTCGTCGCGGCCGTGAAGCCCGCGCCGTTCACCTGCGGGGTCCAGTCCTTGGTGAACCAGGTCCCGCCGAAGGTGTTGACCACCGTCGTCAGCGGGGCCATGACCTCGCCCCAGCCCGGTTGGCCGCGCAGGCAGATGCCGCGCATCCCCGGCTGGGCGTGGTCGACCTTCGCCGCGATCGCCGCGACCTGGTCCCACGTCGGGTTGGCGGGCATGGTGATGCCCTTGGCCTTGAGGACGTCCTTGCGGTACATGAGGAACGAGGACTCGCCGTAGAAGGGCTCCGCGTAGACGTTGCCGTCGTAGCTCAGCGACGTCTTGAACGGCGCCAGGATGTCGGCCTGGTCGAACGCGGCGTCCTTGGCGATCGCCGGGCTGAGGTTGGCCAGCCAGTTCTGCTTCGCGTAGAAGGGCACCTCGTAGTTGCTGATCGTGGCCACGTCGTACTGGCCGGCCTGGCTGGAGAAGTCGGTCGTGATCTTGTCCCGGACGTCGTTCTCCGGCAGCACGGTGTAGTTCACCGTGATCCCGGTGTCCTTGGTGAAGTTGGCCGCCGTCAGCTTCTGGATGTCCAGCATCTGCGGGTTGTTGACCATCAGCACGTTGATGCTGTGGCCGGAACTTCCACCGCTGTTCCCGCCGGCGCCGGCGCAGGCCGCGAGGCCCAGCCCCATGGCGCCGATCGATCCGAGAGCAGCGAACGCGCGCACACGGCGTCCGAGCACGGTCTCCTCCTTGAGCACCACGCACGCCAGGGGAGTCCCGGGCAACGTTGCGTCGGTAACGTTTCCAACGATCAGGGATCGACCGGGATCCGTCAAGTCCCGTTATCCGATCGGGATGCGGGTGACAGCTCCCTCCCAGGCACGTGTGAGCGTTCCCGCCTGGCTCATCTACCGTGGGAGCGCTCTCCTGCCACCTGACGGGGGAGCGGCGTGTCCAGCCCGCCGTACGTCCAGCGCGCGGCGGAGGGGCCGGCAGTGACGGGACCGCAGCCCGACGAGGGGTTCCGCGGGCGCCCGACGATGCGCCACGTCGCCGAGGCCGCCGGGGTCGGTGTCGCCACCGTGTCCCGCGTCATCAACAACAGCCCGGGGGTCAGTGCGCCCACCCGGGACGCCGTCCGCGAGGCCGTCGACGCCCTCGGCTTCCGGCCGAACTTCGGCGCGCGCACCCTGCGCCGGCAGCGGACGTCGACCATCGGCCTCGTCCTCGGCGACATCCTGGAGCCCCACCAGACCGCGCTCGTCGCGTCCGTCGGCGCGGCCATGGTGGCCGAGGGGATCCAGGTGGTGATCGCCTCGACCGACGAGGACGAGGGCCGCGAGCGCCAGGCCGTCGAGGAGCTGCTCGCCCGCCGCGTCGACGGGCTCGTCCTCGTCCCCGCCGGCCGCGACCACCAGTACCTGGCCGCCGAGATGGCCCACGGCACCCGCGTGGTGTTCGTCGACCGGCCCGGTGTCGGCATCGAGGCCGACGCGGTGCTCACCGACAACCGCGGGGGCGCCCGGACCGCGGTCGCGCAGCTGACCGCGCACGGCCACCGGCGGATCGCCGGCTTCTTCGACCGCACCGGCCTCTTCACCGCCGAGGAACGGGTCGCCGGGTACGCCGACGGCCTCGCCGACGCCGGCATCGCCTACGACGCCGCGCTGGTCCACCGGGGCAACCCCGCGGACGCCCGCCGGATCGGGGCGGCGCTGCGCGCGCTGATGCGCCGGCGGCCGGCCGTCACCGCGATCTTCAGCGGCAACGGCTCGCAGACGGTGACGATCCTCAACGCGCTCCGGGAGCTGCCGTACCGCCCCGCGTTCATGGCGTTCGACGACGTCCCGCTGGCGAACGTGCTGACCCCCGGCGTCAGCGTCGTGAGCCAGGACGCCGCGGGGACGGGGAAGGCGGCCGCGGAGCTCCTCTTCCGGCGCCTCCGCGGGGACACCGGCCCGCCGCGCGAGGTCCGGCTCGCCACGTTCCTGATCCCGCGGGGCTCCGCCGAGACCCCACCCGGGCCCACCCCGTCCTGACCGGCGTCGGGGCCGCTCGCTACTGTCTGCGGGTGAGCGGCGCACGGCACCCCGGGGTCGATCCCGGGCCGCCCGCGAGCCCCGGGACGCAGGCCGACCCCGCCACACCGGCGGTCCCGCCCCCGGGCCGCCCGACGACCAAACGCACGCTGCTCGTCCTCAGCCACGCGATGGAGCGGGGCTTCGACGCCGGCGCCGGGCCGGGTGCCCGGGGGGCGGGCGGGCTGGTGATCGCGCTCTTCCAGCGGCGGGAGTACTTCGACCGGGAGGCCGCGCGCTACGGCGCGCTCGCCGCGGGTGGCGCGACGGTCGTCGTCGGGTTCGTCGGGCCTCTCGACGGGCTGCCCGCGGGGGTCCACGGGGTGTCGCTCGACCCCGGTGATCCGCTCGCCCTGGAGTGGTCGGTCGTCATGCTCGGTCCGGCCCACGGGTCGGCGCTGGTCGCCCGCGACGTGCTGCGTCTCGCCGAGGGCGAGCTGACGTTGCAGGCGAGCCGGCTGTTCGACGCCCGGTGGACGTTCCGGCGCGGGCCCGCGGTCGTCCACGCCCGGGAGCTGCTCGGCGCGCTGGCCCCCGCGCTGCCGCCCGCGGCGGCGGCCGCCGCCCGGGCGCGGCTCGAGACGGCCGCGGCGGTACCGTCCGGCGCGGCCGAGGAGCAGCTGTCGGTGGTCGCCGAGGACCTCGTGTCGGGGCTGGACGCCGGCCACCG
>CAXSIB010000237.1:0-5510 GCA_964237095.1 uncultured Actinomycetales bacterium | reverse complement strand
GGACCTTCGTGGAGTGCCTCGAGCTGTTCAGCCACCTCGCCAACATCGGCGACGGCCGCAGCCTGGTCATCCACCCGGCCAGCACCACCCACAGCCAGCTGTCGGAGAGCGAGCAGCTGGCCAGCGGCGTGACCCCCGGGCTCGTCCGGCTGTCGGTCGGCATCGAGGGCATCGAGGACCTCCTCGCCGACCTCGACGCCGGCTTCCGCGCGGTCAAGGAGCACGGCTGAGCACGTCGGTCCGCGACCACCGCGACGCGGTGTCGCGCACGACCACCGACCGCACGGCAGCCGACCGGACCTCCGGTGGGCGGGGCTCCGGCCCCGCCCACCGGGAGACCGGCCTGCTCCCGGCCAGCGGCGCCTGGGCGCCCGGTGACCCCGCGGGGCACCGGCAGTTCCTCCGCCTCCCCGAGCCGCTGGCCCTCACCGGCGGCGGCGTGGTGCCCGACGTCCAGGTGGCCTACGAGACCTGGGGCGAGCTGGCGCCCGACGGCTCGAACGCGGTGCTCGTCCTGCACGCCCTGACCGGGGACAGCCACCTCGCGGGGCCGACGGGGCCCGGGCACCCGAGCCCGGGCTGGTGGGACGACCTCCTGCGCCCGGGCGCCGCGCTCGACCCCGCGCGCTGGTTCGTCGTCGTCCCCAACGCGATCGGCGGCTGCCAGGGCAGCACCGGCCCGGCCAGCGCGGCGCCCGACGGGCACGCGTGGGGCAGCCGCTTCCCGGAGGTCTCCCTCCGCGACCTCGTCACCGCGGAGGCCGCGCTGGCCGACGCGCTCGGGGTGCCGCGGTGGGCGGCGGTCGTCGGTGGCTCCCTCGGCGGGATGCGGGCGCTGGAGTGGGCCGCGGCCGAGCCCGACCGGGTCCGCCGGCTGTTCCTGCTCGCGACGTCCGCCTACGCCGACGCCGACCTGATCGGCAACGTCGACACCCAGCTGCGGGCGATCACCCTCGACCCGCACTGGCGGGGTGGGGACTACCACGACGCGGGTCCCGGACAGGGCCCGCACGAGGGTCTCGGCCTGGCCCGGCGGATCGCGCACCTCAGCTACCGCGCCGCCCCCGAGCTGGCGAGCCGCTTCGGCCGCCGCCCGCAGGACGGTGAGGACCCGGCCGCCGGCGGGCGCTACGCGGTGCAGTCCTACCTTGACCACCACGCGGAGAAGCTGGCGCGGCGGTTCGACGCCGGCTCCTACGTGGCGATCTCCCGGGCGATGCAGTCCTACGACGTGGGCGACGGTCGCGGCGGGACCGCGGCCGGGCTGGGCGGGATCCGCGCGGTGACCACCGTCGCGGGCATCGACTCCGATCGGCTGTTCCCCCTCGCCGACCAGCGGCTGCTGGCCGACGGGATCCCTGACGCGCAGCCCCTGCACGTGATCCGCTCGGACTTCGGCCACGACGGCTTCCTCATCGAGACCCTCCAGGTCGGCCCGCTGCTCGCGGAGCTCCTCGAGCGCTGAACCCGGCCGCCACCCGTCGGGTCACCCGAGGGGGTCGCCGACCATCCACCGGACCCGCCGGATCCACCCACCGAGGAGTCGCCCCGTGCCCGCTGCCCGGGCCGACGTGGCGACCGACGCACCCGGCCGCTACGCGGCGCAGCTGCTGTCCCACCTCGGCCACCGGTTGCCCGTGGAGGTGGTCGACGGCGGCGAGCGCCTGGTGTTCGACGTCGGGAGCTGCGACCTGCTGGTCGGTGACGCCGGGCTGGTCCTGCTGGCCCGGGCGGACACCGCCGAGGGACTGGACCGGGTGACCGACGTGGTCGGCCGGCACCTCGTGCGGTTCGGCCGGCGCAACTCACTCGTCGTGACCTGGGAGCCGGATCCTTCGTGACCTGGGAGCCGGAGCCCGCCGGGTCGTGGGGCCACCGGCCGGGGACGGGGTCCGCCGCGACAGTCCCGCCGGGCATGGGCTTGGATCAGCTCATGACCGCACCCGAGATCGAACCCCCCGACGGCCCGGCCCCGACCGAGCTGGAGATCCGCGACATCACCGTCGGCGACGGCGCCGAGGCCAAGCCCGGCGGCACCGTCGAGGTCCACTACCTCGGGGTCGAGTTCGACACCGGGGACCAGTTCGACTCGTCCTGGGACCGCGGCGAGCCCATCTCGTTCCCCCTGCGCGGGCTCATCCAGGGCTGGCAGGACGGGATCCCGGGCATGCGGGTCGGCGGCCGCCGCCAGCTGGTGATCCCGCCGGCGCTGGCCTACGGGCCGGCCGGGTCCGGGCACCGTCTCGGCGGCAAGACCCTCGTCTTCGTCATCGACCTGCTCCAGGTGCGCTGAGTGCAGGACCAGGCGGGCTAAGCGCTGGCCGCCGGGTCGCGCGGGTCGGCGTTCCAGAGCCGGATGCTCGGGACGCCGTGCTCGTGGCCGAGCACGCACACCCGGGCGGTGTCGTAGCCGAGGGACGCCCCGAACGCCGTCGGCTGGACCAGCCAGCGCGCGCCGACGACCCGGCTGAGGTGGCCGTGGGAGATCAGCACGACGTCGCCGCGCTCGAGGTCGGAGCGCATGGAGTCCAGCAGCCGGTCGACCCGGTGCCCGATCTGCGCGGGACTCTCCCCGCCGGGGGCGCCGTCGCGCCACAGCAGCCAGGGCCGCTCACCGGCGGCCGCCCGCTCGGCGTTGATCTCCGTCGTGCGGCGGCCCTCGAAGCGGCCGTAGTCCCACTCGGAGGCGTCCGGGTCGGTGCGGGTGACATGCAGGCCCGCGAGCTCGGCGGTGCGCTGGGCCCGCAGGCGGGGGCTGGCGACGACGGCGGCGAAGTGCCAGCCGCTCAGGGCCGCACCCGCCCGGCGCGCCTGCTCCTCGCCGTCCGCGGTGAGCGGGATGTCGGTGGTGCCGGTGTGGCGGCCGTTGACGCTCCACTCGGTCGCGCCGTGGCGGAGCAGGACCAGGCGCCCGGTCACGCGGACGCCCGATCGTGCTCGGGGCGGCGGCGCTCAGGCCGGCGGTGGGGCTGCGGGGTCATGCGTCCTCCGTCATGGGCTTGTCCGTCGTGCGGTGCGAGGCACGCCCGACCCTGGCAGGGATCCGCGCCGGCCACCAACGGTGACCGGCGCGGCTCCTGCAGGGTCGCGCTGGCGACGGGCGGTCAGGCCGTCCGGCCGGCGACGAGCGCCGCGGTGACCGTGGCCACCCGCCGGCCCTGGTAGGCGGCGGCCGCGGCGACCTCGTCGGAGACGGTGTCGCCGGCGGCGGAGGTGCCGTACGGGTTGCCGTCGGCGAACTTCAGCGGGTTGGTGTACCCGGGGGACACGATGATCCCGCCGAAGTGGTGGACGGTGTTGTACAGGGCGAGCAGCGTCGACTCCTGGCCGCCGTGCGCGGTCGAGCTGGCGGTGAAGCCCGAGTAGACCTTGTCCGCGAGCAGCCCGGCGCCCCACTGCGGCCCGAGGGTGTCGATGAAGCTCTTGAGCTGAGCCGAGACGTTGCCGTACCGGGTCGGGGTGCCGAAGACCACGGCGTCGGCCCAGAGGATGTCGTCGACGGAGACCTCCGCCACGTCCTCGGCCTCGGCGTGGGCCTGCCACTTGTCGTTGCTGGCGACGGCCTCGGCCGGCGCGGTCTCGTGCACCCGGCGGAGGCGGACCTCGGCGCCCGCGTCGGCCGCGCCGCCCGCGATCAGCTCGGCCAGGCGGTGGGTCACCCCGGTCGAGGAGTAGTAGACGACGGCGACCTTGGCCGCGGGCCGGGTCGTGGTGGTGGTCGGTGCGTCGGTCATGTCGGGTCGTCCTCGCCTCGCAGTGGGTGCTCAGGCAGCGAAGGCTGCCCCCGACAGGCTGTCAGAGGAATATTGTCCGCGCAACATCTTGCGTCACAACCTCTGACGGTCAAGGGGGTTACAGTGCGGCATGGCCGCCGCCCCCCTGACCGACGACGAGCTCGTCACCGTCTGGGGACTGGTCGTCGAGGGGTTCACCTCGACCATGACCCACCTCCGCGAGGACCTCGACGCCGAGGTGGCCGTCCCGCTCGGCTGGTTCGACGTCCTCATCCGCCTGCTGCGCACCCCGGGGCACCGCCTCGCGATGGGCGCCCTGGCCCAGCACAGCGCGATCACCTCCGGCGGGTTCACCCGGCTGGCCGACCGGATGACCGCGGCGGGCCTCGTCCGGCGCGAGCCGTGCGGCACCGACCGGCGGGTCGTCTGGGTGGTGCTGACCGCAGCCGGGGCCGACCTGGCGGGACGCGCCCGCACCGCGCACGCCGCCCACCTGCGGACCCGGGTCCTCGACGTCCTCGGCGCCGACCGCGCCACCGAGCTCGGAGCGACCATGCGGGTGCTCCGTGACACCGCCGACCCCGCCGCGGCCGACACCGACGCGGCCGCCGTCACCGGGGCACCGACGCTCGGCTGAGTCCGCCGAGCCGGGCGCGGCGGGTCAGAAGGCGAAGCGGGTCTCCCGCAGCGCGCGGACGGTGTCCGGCGGACCGGAGAACTCCACCCGGGCGACCGCCGCGCGGCCGGCCACGAAGAGGGTCAGCTCGAGCGGGTCACCGGTCACGACCGCGGGGTCGGCGCCGGACCGCACGGTGCGGGTCCGCCCGGTCCGGTCGGCCAGGACGGTCGGCACCCGCAGCGAGCGGCCCGCGAGGCGGCCGGTGATCCCGAGGCCCTGCCAGAGGCCGGCGAGGAGGTCCGCGGGGAGCTCGCGCGGCTCCCAGCCCGGCACGGCCCGACGCACGTCCTCGTGGTGGATCGTGAACTCCGCCGCGTTGGTCTTGTCGTCCACGAAGGTGATGAGCGTCGGGGACAGCGGGGGCCCGGCCTCGACGCGGCCCACCAGCTGGCTGTACGGGGTCCGGGTCGCGAGGTCGTCGAGCGCCCCCGGAAGCCGGCCGCCGCCCTTCCGGACGAGGGTCTCGACCTGCAGGTCCGGCCGGCGGTCGCGCAGCACCAGGTGCGCGGCCAGGTGGGCGGTGTCCCAGTCCGCACAGAGGGTCTGCAGCCCCGGGCCCGTCGCCGCGAGGGTCGCGGCGAGCGCGAGCCGCTCGCGGTGGGCGATGCCGTGACCCATGTCAGCGTCCCATCGTCGAGGTCGAGGTCGAGGTCGAGTCGGTGCGGCCAGGGGCGGTCGTCGCCGGGCCGGTCGTGTCGGCGGGACCGCCCACCGGGGCTGCCCCGGCCGGCGGGGCCACCGCCGCCGCGGTCAGCTCGCCGTCGACGCGGCGGGTCAGCGTCAGCGGGTTCGCGTCCTGCAGCGCCTCCGGCAGCAGGTGGTCCGGCAGCCCCTGGTAGGCGACCGGGCGGGTGAACCGGCGGGCGGCCCCGAGCCCGACGGAGGTGGTCGCCGGCGCACTCGTCGCGGGCCAGGGACCGCCGTGGACGGTGGCCCAGCCGACCGAGACCCCGGTCGGCCAGGCGTCGACGACGACCCGGCCGGCGCGGCGGGTCAGGATCCGCAGGGCTTCTGCGGCCCAGGCGTCGTCCGCCGCGCCGAGCTGCAGGGTCGCGGTCAGCGCCCCCGGGACGGCCGCGGCGAGGGCCAGCGCCTGC
>CAXSIB010000236.1:0-5522 GCA_964237095.1 uncultured Actinomycetales bacterium | reverse complement strand
AAGGGGGCCCGGGCGCGGGGCACCAGCGACCGGACGGCGACCCAGCCCGGGCGGGCCAGCGGGGACACCGTCGGGGACTCGATCCCCGGCGTGATCGCGCACGCGACCTGCTGCACGTCGACCGGGCAGTCGTAGTCGACCATCACGTAGCTGCGGGCGATGAGCACGCCCTCCAGGCGACGGCGGAGCACGTCGAGCGCCACCTGGCCGGCCGCGGTGAGCGAGCCCGACGCCCGCCCCACGAGGACCGCCTCGGACTGCAGGATCGGCTCGCCGAAGACCTCCAGGCCCGCGCTGCGCATCGTCGCCCCGGTCTCGACGACGTCGGCGATCGCGTCGGCCACCCCGAGGGACACCGCGGACTCCACCGCCCCGTCGAGACGGACCACCTGCGCCGTCAGCCCCAGCGCGGACAGGTGGTCCTCGACCAGGCCCGGGTAGCTGGTCGCGATCCGCCGGCCGTCGAGCTCCGCGACCGAGGTCGCCGTGTCGGGCCGGGCGGCGAACCGGAACGTCGACGAGGCGAACCCGAGCGGGAGGATCTCCGCGGCGTCGGCGCGGGAGTCCAGCAGCAGGTCGCGGCCGGTGACCCCCACGTCGAGCGTGCCCGACCCGACGTACACGGCGATGTCGCGCGGGCGCAGGAAGAAGAACTCGACGTCGTTGGCGGGGTCGAGCAGCTGCAGGTCGCGGGTGTCCGGGCGGGCGCGGTAGCCCGCGTCCGCGAACAGCGACGCCGCGGGCACGGAGAGGGACCCCTTGTTGGGGACGGCGATGCGCAGGGCCGGCACCGCCCCAGGGTCCCACGGGCCGGCGGCATGGACCGGTCGGGCGGTCGCGGTCGAGCTCCCGCGCGGCCGGCGGCTCGGGTGGGCCGTCGCGTGGGCGTCGTCAGAGGTGGCGGTAGACGTCCTCGAGGGTCAGCCCGCGCGCCAGCAGGAGCACCTGCAGGTGGTAGAGCAGCTGGGAGACCTCCTCGGCGGTCCGCTCGCCGGACTCGTACTCGGCGGCCATCCACGACTCGGCGGCCTCCTCGACCACCTTCTTGCCGATCGCGTGGATCCCGGCGTCGAGCTCCGCCACCGTGCCCGACCCGGCCGGCCGCTGGACCGCCTTGCGCTGGAGCTCGGTGAACAGCTCGTCGAAGGTCTTCACGGCGGCCACGGTAGGGGTCCGGGCGCCCCCTCGGGACGCTGCCCGGACGTCGCGGCCGGTCTCACGGCATGCCCGCACGGGGTCTTGCCGGCGGACGGCCGGGCGTGGGTCCCTAGCATGAGCAGCGCTCGAGCAGCCACCCGGAGGAGTACGCAGTGACCGTCACCAGCCCCACGCCGAACCCGTCGACCACCCGAGCGGGCGTGGCGTCCGGCTCCCCGGTGCGGGCGCTGCTGCTGGAGTCGGTGCACCCGGACGCGGTGTCGCTGCTCCGCGCGGCCGGCTGGTCGATCGAGGTGGAGGAGCGCAGCCTCGACCCGGACGAGCTCGTGGATCGCCTCGCCGGGGTGCACGTGCTGGGCATCCGATCCAAGACGCAGGTCGAGCGGGCGGTGCTGGACGCCGCGCCGGACCTGCTCGCGATCGGCGCCTTCTGCATCGGGACCAACCAGATCGACCTGACCGGGGCGGCGAGCCGCGGGGTCGCGGTGTTCAACGCGCCCTACTCCAACACCCGCTCGGTGGTGGAGCTGGCGATCGCCGAGATCATCGCTCTCACCCGCCGCCTGACCGGCAAGGACACCGGCATGCACGCGGGGGTCTGGGACAAGTCCGCGGCGGGCAGCCACGAGGTCCGCGGGCGGCGCCTCGGGATCGTCGGCTACGGCAACATCGGCTCGCAGCTGTCGGTGGTGGCCGAGGCCCTCGGGATGTCGGTGTTCTTCTACGACACCGCGGACCGCCTCGCGATGAGCAACGCCAAGCGGTGCGACTCCCTCGAGGAGCTGCTGGACTCCGTCGACGTCGTGACCCTGCACGTCGACGGCCGCCCCGGGAACCGCGACTTCTTCGGGGCCGCGGAGTTCGCCCGGCTGCGCCCGGGTGCGCTGTTCCTCAACCTGAGCAGGGGATTCGTCGTCGACCACGGCGCCCTGGCCGACGGGATCAACAGCGGGCGGATCGCCGGTGCGGCGATCGACGTGTTCCCGTCGGAGCCGAAGGGCCGTGGCGACGCGTTCGTGTCGCAGCTGCAGGGACTGGACAACGTCATCCTCACCCCGCACATCGGCGGGTCGACCGAGGAGGCCCAGCAGGACATCGGCGGCTTCGTCGCGGCCAAGCTGCGCGACTACGTCCACGCCGGCACGACCTCGCTGTCGGTCAACCTGCCGCAGCTGGTGCTGCACGGGGAGACCGACGCGGGGCGCATCACCCACCTGCACCGCAACGTGCCCGGGGTGATCGCGTCGCTGAACAGCGCGCTCGCCACCGCCGGGGTCAACATCGAGGGCCAGAGCCTCGCCACCCGCGGCGAGCTCGGCTACGCGATCACCGATGTGGCCGGTGACGTCCCGGCCGACGTCCTGGCCCGGCTGCGCGAGCTGCCCGAGGCGGTCCGGGTCCGCGCGGTCGCCTAGGGACGCCCGAGCCGCCCCGAGCAGCCTGGGGCGGCCGCGGGCGACCCCGTTCTGCACGCACCGTTCCCGGGAGGGCCGAATCGGCTGCAGAACGGCGATCGGTGCAGATCGCGGTCGGTCGGGGCGCGCGCCGAGGCTCGCCTCGTCGCATCCGGGTCTCGATCCCGGGTCTGTCCGTCGTGGCGCGGCCGGCTCAGCAGCCGGCGGCGGCCAGCACGCGAAGGCCGTCCACGGCCCGCGAGGCCGACTCGGCGCCGAACACCGCGGAGCCGGCGACGAACACGTCGGCGCCGGCGTCGGCGCAGCGCGCGATCGTCGCGGCCGACACCCCGCCGTCCACCTGGACCCACAGGTCGAGGTTCCCCGCGGAGATCAGCGCCCGCGCCGCCCGGACCTTGTCCAGGCAGGCCTCGATGAACGACTGGCCGCCGAACCCGGGCTCGACGGTCATCACCAGCAGCATGTCGATGTCGCCGAGCAGGTGCGCGACGTCGTCGAGGGCGGTGCCCGGCTTGATCGCCAGGCCGGCGCGGGCGCCGGCGCGATGCAGATCCCGGACGATCGCCGCGGCGTCGGCGGCCGCCTCGGCGTGGAAGGTGACACTCCCGGCGCCGGCCTCGGCGTAGCCGGGAGCCCAGCGGTCCGGCTCGGTGATCATCAGGTGGCAGTCCAGCGGCAGCGGACCGGCCGCGACCAGGGACTCGACCACCGGCAGCCCCAGGGTGAGGTTCGGCACGAAGTGGTTGTCCATCACGTCGACGTGCAGCCAGTCGGCGTTGGACACCGAGGCGGCCGCGTCGGCCAGGTGGGCGAAGTCGGCGGCCAGGATGCTCGGCGCGATCTGCAGGGTCACGCCCTGACCCTAGGCAGCGCCGCTCCGACCGCCGGCGGCGCTCCCGTGGCGGGCGATCGGCGGTAAGGGCGGGGGCCGGAGGAGACCGACACGGTCAGCGGCCGGGCGGCGGCGGAGCCGTCGGTTCGAACGGGCGCCGGCGGCGGAGGGTCGTACGGGTCGGCGGTGAGCGACGGCACCGCTCCTCGTGGACGGTGGCTCGTGCCAGGCTGGCGCGGTGACCGACACCGCTGTTGCCACCGAGCCCGCCGCCGCTCCGCCGCCGCCCCGGGGCGACCTCGCCTACGAGATCCGGTCGGCGGTCGTCTACGCGGTCGTCCTCGGCTACCGCCCGCTCGAGCTCGACGTCCACCGGGTGCCCGGGGCGGCGGCGGCGCGCGGGCTGGCCACCGCGGCCGGGGCGCCGGCCGTGCTGTGGATCCACGGCGGCGGCTGGGAGGCGGGCAGCCGGACCGAGTTCCCGCCGGTCCTGGACGGGATGTACCGGCGGTTCGCCGAGGACGGCTACGTCGTCGTCAGCATCGACTACCGGCTCTCGCGGGAGGCGCCGTTCCCGGCCTGCCTGCACGACGCCAAGGCCGCGGTGCGGTGGATCCGCGCGAACGCGACGGACCTCGGGGTGGACCCCGACCGGATCGCGGTGTGGGGGGAGTCGGCGGGCGGCCACCTCGCCGCGATGGTCGGGCTGACCGGCGACGTCGCGGAGCTCGAGGGCGACGTCGGGACGGTCGGACCCTCCAGCGCCGTGGCCGCCGCGGTCCCCTGGTACCCGGTCACCGACCTGCCCGCGATCCTGGCGTACGCCCTCGGCGCCGGCACCGGACCGGACGCCGCGGTCGACCTCGACTGGGACGGCGTTGCGGAAGCGGGCGCGGACTCCGTGCTGGGCCGGCTGCTGCTCGGGCCCGGCTCGGGCACCGACCTGCGGACCGCGGCCGCGGCGGCGAGCCCGCTCACCTGGGTTCGCGCCGGGGCGCCGCCGTTCCTGGTGCAGCACGGCGACGCCGACGTGATCGTGCCGGTCCGGCAGGGCCGAGACCTGGTCGCGGCTCTGCAAGGGGTCGGGGTCGAGGTCCGCTACGACGAGATCGCCGGGTACGACCACTGCTTCGACGGCCACCCGCACCCGGCGCAGATCCTCGACCGGGTCCGCGACTTCCTCGACGCGACGATCGGCCGCACCGGCTGAGCACCGCCGCGCCCGGCCTCCAGCCGAACCACCGGCGACGGGCGGTCGCAGACCCCGCCGCCGCCGACACCACGGCACCGGGTCGTGAGCACCGGGACCGCTGCGGCGCCTCGATCGCCCCAGGCGTCACCACCTGGTGCTCCCGGGTCCGCCCGCGCGGACCGGCGACCCCGGCGGTGGGTCGCACGGTCGGGGCCGCTCCGCCGCGATGGCGCCCGACCCGGCCGCCGGGGCGCCGCCGGGTCGACTCGGCCGCGACTCTCCGGCGGGGTTCGGCCCGCAGCCCTCAGCCGTCGCGGCGCAGCAGCGCCACGTACATGGCGTCGGTGTCGTGGCGGTGCGGCCACAGCTGGGCGTCACTGCGCGCGGTCGGCAGGTCCAGCCCGGCCGGCAGGTGGTCACGGGTCACCAGCCGGGTGACCTCGTGGCCCGCCTTCGCGGCGTCGCGGATGCCGTCCGCGACCACCGTGCGGGTCTCGGCCAGGTGCGGGGAGCACGTCGCGTAGGCGACGACCCCGCCCACGCGGACCGCCCGCAGCGCCGACGCCAGCAGCGACCGCTGCAGCGACCGCAACTCCGACACGTCGTCGGGCGAGCGCCGCCACCGGACCTCGGGGCGGCGGCGGATCGCGCCGAGCCCGGTGCACGGTGCGTCGAGCAGCACGCGGTCGAAGGCACCGTCGGCCCAGCCCGGGGTGAGGGCGTCGGTCACGGCGACCGTCGCGTTGGCCGCCCCCGCGACCGCCCGGGTCACGAGCTGCGCGCGGTGCGGGGCGATGTCGGTGGCCAGCAGGCGGGCGCCCGCCGCGGCCGCGGTGCCGGCCAGCAGCGCCGACTTGCCGCCGGGCCCGGCGCACACGTCGAGCCACCAGCCCGTGTCGGTGCCCGTCGTGGCCGCGCCGGCCAG
>CAXSIB010000235.1:0-5530 GCA_964237095.1 uncultured Actinomycetales bacterium | reverse complement strand
TGAACTTCCTCTACCACCCGTCCTGCCGGTACGACCCGGAGTGGACCTGCCCGCTGGCCCCCGCCGGCAACCGGCTCACCGCGGCGGTCGAGGCCGGCGAACGGATGGCGTGAGCCGGGCTCAGGCCGGGACGACCGCCGCGGCCGGGAAGTCCGTCAGGTCCTGGCAGGCGGCGAGGGCCTCGAGTCCGGCGGCGGTCGCGGCGAGCGGGACGCCGTCGACGGCGACCACCCGGACCGGCCCGCGGACGCTGCTGACCGACACGACCACGTCGGCGGCGAGCAGGTCCGCGAGGCGCACCGAGGTCGTGGCCGTCGGCCGGCCGGCGGCCGCGGCCCGGCTGAACAGGAGCGCCAGGGTCGTGCTGGCCAGGATCCCGGTGGCTCCGTCGGCGACGGTGTGGAGCACCCCGCCGACCGCCCAGACGATCGACGACGTCGGGGACTCCAGCACCCAGCCGTCGGCGGAGACGTAGAGCGCGTCGTCGGCGCCGCGACGGACGGCCTCGCGCTGGGCCGCCATGTTCACGACGTAGGAGAGCGTCTTCACCCCGCCCATCAGCCAGGGCGCCCCGGCGTACGCGGCGGCGGCGGTCCCCCGGTCGAGGGTGACGACGGCGATCCCGTCGCGGCGCTGGCGCAGGAGGGCGGCCCCGAGGGAGCTGATCGTGAGGAACCCGGTCGGCGCGTCGGGGGCGTCCGGGCGGCCCCGGGTCAGGACCAGCTTGACCGCGCCCTCGTCCTCGCCGGGGAAGCCGTCGGCCCATTCCCGCGCCGCGTCGGCGACCAGCCCCCGCCACGCGGCCTCGTCGAAGACGATCTCCAGGGACGCCGCCGACCGCCGCATCCGGGCCAGGTGCAGGTCGAGCTTGTCCACCCCCGCCCCGCCGGCCCCGGGGTCCGGCCGGCGGCGGATGCGCAGCCCTTCGAAGCAGCCGTCGCCGCGGGTGAGGCCGACGTCGTCCGCCGCGGCGACCGGGGTGTCGACGTCGACGAGCCCACGACCGAGGATCCCGACCACCTGGAGCGACACGCGGTCAGGGTACGAGTCCCCGCGACCGCCCGGCCGGGTCCGGGCGGTCTCGTCGAGGAGCGCGTCGACGACGGCGTCGACCGGACCGGCGGGCCGGCGGCGCGGGGCGACGGTGGGGTCGGTCAGGAGGCGCGGCTGAGCTGCTGCACCCGGCGCCAGCGGTCCAGCAGGACCCGGTAGCCCGTCCACGCCTCGGTGTCGCGCCCCTCGTCGAGCGCGGCGAGGAAGGCCGCGACCTGGGCGACGGAGTCGTCGCGGCGGACCCGCGGGAAGCCGAGCAGGCGGACGAGCCCGCCGTGGTCGAGCTCGACGACCCCGCGCGGGTGGAACTCGTTGATCCACGCCCCGAGGTCGCGGACCGCCTCGGTCAGCCGCTCGTCCGGGGCCCGGCGCCGGAGCAGGGCGTGCGCCTTCGACAGCCGCCGGCGGGCCGCGGACATCGTCGTCCGGTAGACCACCGACGGCTCCGGGCCGGCCACCGCGCGCCGCTCGGCCGGCTCGAACAGGACGAACCAGCGGAGCGGGACGTGCCAGGCGCTGGTCAGCACGTGGGGGACCGCCCACGGACGGGCGGCCCGCCACGCCTCGTAGGCGTCGGTGGCGTCGCCGACCTGGGCCCGGCCGAAGGAGAGGGCGAGCAGCCCCGCGCCGTCCCCGCCCGCGCGGCGCAGCGCCTCCCAGCAGCGGTGCCGCTCGTCGACGGGGCACCAGAACTCCTGGTCCCCCGCGGTGAGGACGTAGGCGGCGTCCCCGTCGGCGGGGGCGAGCACGGGCGGGGTCGCGATGAGCCGCTGGAACGCCGCGGCCGGCTCGGCGACCGGGTCGACGGCCCGGGGGGCGGGGCCACCCGCCGGCCGGACGGCCGACGCGGGTTCGTAGACGCGCAGGTGGGAGCGGTAGGGCACCGACCGGGACCAGGCGGCGGCCGGGTCCGGCGAGCCCCCCGGACCGCCGTCGCGGGCCTCGTCGCCGGCCTCGTCGCCGGCGCCCGGGCGCTTCGCAGGCGACCCGGGGTCAGACACGGTCCGATGGTCCCACCGCGCGTGCCCGGCCGGTGCCCGGCGGGTCGACGCCGACGCACGAGCCACCGCGGTGCACTCGTGCATGCGCGATCGGCGGGGGCCCCGCTACAGTTCCGGAGGAGCCCACAGCACGGGACCGCGGGTGCAGCCGGCAGGCCACGGCGCGGAGGACGATGAGGGGGGTCGAGCCTATGGGGCGCGGCCGAGCGAAGGCGAAGCAGACGAAGGTCGCCAGGGACCTGAAGTACCGGGACCAGCCGACGGACTTCGGGAAGCTCGCGGAGGAACTGCACCACGACGGTGGACCGACGGTCTTCAGAGACCGCGGGACACCGGCGGGGTACGACGAGTGGTCGGACTACGACCAACCCGGGGAGCGCGCCGACCGCTCGGCGTGAGCCGACCCGGCGCACCACCCAACGCACGCGACCACACCGCACCGCGGCGACCGTCCGCAGGCTGCACCGGCGCAGCCCCGGGCGTTCGGTGCTGTCCGGGTGTCCTCGGGGGCGCTCTCCGGCGACCCGGAGCGGCCCGTACGTGGTCCGCGCGGTCGCCGTGGCGCCCCGGTACGGATACCGCGCCCAGGTCCGGGACGACGCCTGATGTCGGAGGTCGGGGGTCGGCCTAGGGGTGGCGGCCGGTGAGCTCGGCGGTCCCGGCGAGGGCGACCGGGTCGTCCTCGACCGTGCCGAGCACCCAGGCGGGCTGACCGCGTCCGGTCAGGAACGCGACGGCGGCCGCGGCCGCCGGTGCGGGTACCACCGCCACCATCCCGACCCCCATGTTGAGGGTCCGCTCGAGCTCCGACGGGCGGACGCCGCCGACCTCGCGGACGAGGGCGAACACCGCGGGCGGGGTCCAGGTCGCGCGGTCGACGACGGCGCGGACCCCGGCGGGCAGGACCCGGGCCAGGTTCCCGGCGAGGCCGCCGCCGGTGACGTGGGCGTAGGCGTGCACCTCGTGGGCCGCGGCCAGGTCGAGGCAGTCCCGCGCGTAGACCCGGGTCGGCTCGAGCAGCTCCTCCCCCAGGGTCCGGCTCAGGTCGGGCACGTACCGGCCGAGGGACCAGCCGGCGCCGCCGGTCCCGGCGGCCGTCCCGAGCAGCACGTGGCGGACGAGGGACAGCCCGTTCGCGTGCACCCCGGACGAGGCGAGCGCCACCAGGACGTCACCGGCCCGGACCCGCTCGGCCCCCAGCAGGCTGCCCGCGTCGACGACCCCGGTGGCGGCCCCGGCCAGGTCGAAGTCGTCCGGGGCCAGCATCCCGGGGTGCTCGGCGGTCTCCCCGCCGAGCAGCGCGCAGCCCGCCACCAGGCAGGCGGCCGCGACGCCGGACACGATCTCGGCGATCCGCTCCGGCACGACGTGCCCGCACGCGATGTAGTCGGTCATGAACAGCGGCTCCGCGCCGCAGACCACGAGGTCGTCCACGACCATCCCGACGAGGTCGAACCCGACGGTGTCGTAGCGGCCGAGCGCGGTCGCGATCGCGGACTTCGTCCCGATCCCGTCGGTGCTCGTGGCCAGCAGGGGGTGCGACCGCCGGGCCAGCGCGCTCGCGTCGAACAGGCCCGCGAAGCCGCCGATGCCGCCGACGACCTCCGCCCGGTGGGTGGCGGTGACCGCCGCGGACATCAGCGCGACGGCCTTCTCGCCGGCCTCGATGTCGACGCCGGCCGCGGCGTAGGTGCTCTCGGGAGCCACGGCGGTGGACTCGGCGGTCACGGCCGGCGCAGGGCGTCGCCGGCGCCGACCCCGTTGACCGAGGTCGCGCTCGAGCGGGTGCCGGCGCCGACCCCCACCCCGACTCCGACCCGGTCGCGGAGGCGGGCCCGGCGGACCTCTGCGACCGGCAGCTGCCGCCGCTCGAGGACGTTCTTGCCGCGCTCCGCGGCCAGCGGGATCGGGTACTCGCCGGTGAAGCAGGCCATGCAGAGGTCGTCCGAGCGCTGCTCGCTGGCGGCGACGAGGCCCTCGAGGGAGATGTAGCCGAGGGAGTCCGCGCCGATCGAGCGGCAGATGTCGGTGGTGTCCAGCCCGGACGCGATCAGCTCGGCGCGGCTGGCGAAGTCGATCCCGTAGAAGCAGGGCCACTTCACCGGCGGCGACGAGATCCGCACGTGGACCTCGGCGGCCCCGGCCTCCCGGAGCATCCGGACCAGCGCCCGCTGGGTGTTGCCGCGCACGATCGAGTCGTCGACGACGACGAGGCGCTTGCCCGCGATGACCCCGCGCAGCGGGTTGAGCTTGAGGCGGATGCCGAGCTGGCGGATGGTCTGCGACGGCTGGATGAACGTCCGTCCGACGTAGGCGTTCTTGACCAGGCCCTGCCCGTAGGGGATGCCCGAGGCCTCGGCGTACCCGACCGCGCCGGGCGTGCCCGACTCCGGGACCGGGATCACCAGGTCGGCGTCGGCGGGGTGCTCCTTCGCCAGCAGCCGCCCGACGGCGACCCGGCTGGCGTGCACCGACCGGCCGGCGATCGTGGTGTCCGGGCGCGCCAGGTAGACGTACTCGAACAGGCAGCCCTTGGGGACCGCGGGGGCGAAGCGGACCGAGCGCAGCCCGGCGGCGTCGATCGCGAGGAACTCCCCCGGCTCGACCTCGCGGACGAAGGAGGCGCCGACGATGTCCAGGGCCGCGGTCTCGCTCGCGACGACCCAGCCGCCCTCGAGCCGACCGAGCACGAGAGGCCGGACCCCCTGCGGGTCGCGCGCGGCGTAGAGGGTGCCCTCGTCCATGAAGACCAGGGAGAACGCGCCGCGCAGCCGCGGGAGGACCTCGATCGCGGCCTGCTCGACGCTGCGCCCCGGCTCGGCCGCGAGCAGCGCGGTGACGATGTGGGTGTCGGTCGTGGCGCGGTCGCACGCGGTCGCGTCGGCGAGGGCGGACTGGTTGCCGGGGACGTCGAAGTCGAGCTCCCCGCGGGCGGCGGCGCCGCGGGAGACCTGCTCGGCGAGCTCGGCGGTGTTGGTGAGGTTGCCGTTGTGGGCCAGGGCGACGGACCCCGACGACGTCGAGCGGAAGGTCGGCTGGGCGTTCTGCCAGCTGCTCCCGCCGGTCGTGGAGTACCGGCAGTGCCCGATCCCGAGGTGGCCGTGCAGGGAGTTCAGCGCGGACTCGTCGAACACCTGGGAGACGAGGCCCATGTCCTTGTAGACGAGGATCGTCCGGCCGTTCGAGACCGCGATCCCGGCCGACTCCTGACCGCGGTGCTGGAGGGCGTACAGCCCGAAGTACACGAGCTTCGCGACCTGTTCACCGGGCGCCCACACCCCGAACACCCCGCACGCATCGCGTGGGCCACGTTCGACCGGGTCGACATCCATGCTGAGCAGTCCGTCACCGGGCACTCTGCACAGCCTACGGGCGACCCGCCCGGATCGGCGGTCCCGCGGCGGGGCGGTCCTCGGTCCGGCTCGCCGCGCCGTCCACCGCGACCTCGGCGGGCGCGGGCGCGGGCGCGGGCGCGG
>CAXSIB010000234.1:0-5582 GCA_964237095.1 uncultured Actinomycetales bacterium | reverse complement strand
GACTCCATTCCTGCGGCGGTGCGAGGACCTGCGGAGCACACCGGTGCGGCGTGGTCGTATGGGGTGACGCCGGTCACCGAGGACAGGAGTGAGCGGGTGAGCGGTGAGGCTGCGGCCGGGACGTCCGGCACGCAGGACGGCACCACCCGCGGGTGGCGGAGGCCATCGAGGTTGCGAGGCGTCGGTCAACTCCACGTCCCCTGCACCGGGGACGGGCTCGCTGACTGAACCACCGCCAGCATGCGCCCCACCCGATCAGCGTCCACACCCGCCCGGCCCTCCGAGGGGGCGACCGGCCACGCGCCCACGGACACCACGACGACGTGACCGGAGTGTGACGGTCGGCTGACGGGCGGTTCGGTTGCGGGGCACCCGGGCCGGACGAACGATCATGGTCGTGGGAGAGCCGCGGCCGGTGGTGTGCGGGGTGTCCGATGCCGCCGCGGCCCGGGCGGACTGGGTGGCCCACCTGGACGGGCAGCTGCTGGACCTCTACCGGCGGGGTCTGGCGGTGTTCGACGAGCTGGAGACCCACCTGCGCCGCTATCCGCGCAGTTCTGACCAGTCCACGGCGACACGGCTCCGGGCCGCGGTCGCCCGACGCCCGGGCCCCGTTCGAGGCGATCGTGGGAAAGCTGTGGACCGCCGACACCGTCCGCGCCGATCCCGGTCCCATCCAGCCGACTCCCGCCGATCGGTTACAGCTGTGGCCTCCGCGGGCCCGACCGGTCAGGCGGCCCGGGGGAGGGGGAGCAGGTCGGTGGTGGTGATCCGCCCGGTGATGAGGTGGTCGGCGAGGACGGTGAGTTTGACGTTCGTGGAGCGGGAGTTGTGCCGGAGGATCTGGAACGCCTGTTCCATGTCGACGGCGAGGGCGTGGGCGATGATCCCTTTGGCCTGCTCGATGCGGACCCGGGACTCCAGGGCGGTATGCAGCTGGGTGTTGAGCCGTCCGGCCTGGTCGGTGCTGCGCTGGGCCAGGACGGTGATGGTGGCGACGTCGGCGAGGGCCCGGACGATCAGCAGGTCCGGCTCGGTCATGCCGCGGGGATCGGTGCCGAAGAGGTTGAGGGTGCCGATGACGGTGTCCTCGCTGCGCAGTGGGGTCGCGTAGACGGTGCGGATCCCTTGGCGGAGCGCGGTCGGGGCCCAGGCGGGCCAGCGGTGGGTGTCGGCGGCGAGGTCGCTGCTGCGGACGGGTTCCCCGGTGCGGACGCAGTCCACACACGGGCCCTGGTCGTCGTGGACCTGCAGCAGTTCGAGGGATTCGGCGTGTTCGGGGTTCGCCGCGACCACCGCCAGCCGGCCGTGAGGGTCGGTGAGCAGGACCCCGCAGGCGCTCGCCCCGAGGAGGGTCACGCAGTGCCCGGCCAGACGGTGGAGGAGGTCGGAGACGTCGAAGTCCCCGACCAGGCCCCGGGCGAGGTCGGCGAAGGCCCGCGCCAGGGCGACCTCCCGGTCCCGGGTGGGGCCGCCGGCGGCGCTGGGCGGGTGGGTGGTGGTGTCCTGCTCGGTCATGGGTGGTCTCCGCGGAATGGGCATCGACTCGGACACGGAGGTTCCCTGACCGGCGTGACGGCTGGACAGCCGGGTGGACGACATCACCGACCCGATCGATCATCCGGTGCAATCCGCTCTGACACCCGTCGAACGCGGCCGAGCGGCACAGGCCCGGCCGGGTGGGTCACGGCTGCGCGGCGAGCTCGGCGGTGATCTCGGGGGCGGACGCGGGTGCGCCGAGGTGGTAGCCCTGGAGGAGGTCGCAGCCGGCGGCGGTGAGGTGGTCGCGTTGGGTGTCGGTCTCGACGCCCTCACCGATGATGCGCAGCCCGAGGGTGTGCCCGACGGTGAGGACGGCGTCGACCAGCGCCCGGGAGCGGGGACCGGTGGGCAGGTCCTCGACGATGGCCCGGTCGATCTTGGCGTAGGCCACGGGGAGGGACACCAGCCGGGACAGGGCGGAGTAGCCGGTGCCGAAGTCGTCGATCGACAGCGGGTGCCCGCGCTGCTGCCACCGGGTGAGGACGGGGGCGAGGCGGGGATCGGCGAACTGGGACTCGAGGATCTCCAGGCCCAGGTCGGCCGCGGCCAGGTGGTGCTCGGCGAGGGAGGCGGCGACGGTCGCTTCGAGGCGGGGGTCGATGAGCTCCTTCGGGCTGATGTTGACGAACACGATCTGCGGGGCGCGCCCGGGGAGGTCACGGCGCCAGGCGGCGAGCTGGGCGCAGGCCTGGGTGATAACCCACCGGCCGATGGCGGCGATGGCCCCGGCGGCCTCGGCGAGGTCGACGAAGTCCGCGGCGGGTAACAGGCCGTGGCGGGGGTGCTCCCAGCGCAGCAGCGCCTCGACCGCGGTGATCCGCCCGTCGCGGGTGGACCGGATGGGTTGGTAGTGCACCCGGAGCTCCCCGCGGTCCAGGGCGTGTGGGAGGGCCCGTTCGAGCTGGCGGCGGAACCCGACGACGGGCCCGGATCCGCGGTCCCACAGCACGAGGCGGTCCCGGCCGTCGGCTTTGGCCTGGTACATCGCGGCGTCGGCGTCGCGGAGCAGGTCGGCCGGGGTGGGGTGGTCGTCGGCGATGACCGCGCCGACACTCGCCGAGACCACGACCTCGACGTCCCCGACCCGCACGGGTGCGGCCAGTGCGGTGGCGATCCGGTCGACGACGGCCCGCAGCCGCTGGTGGGCCACGCCCGGCGGGCGGCGGGGAAGGTCCTCGCAGACGACGACGAACTCGTCCCCGGCGAGGCGGGCGACGGTGTCCCCGTCGCGGACCGCGGTGGCCATCCGGTGGGCGGCCTCGACGAGGACGGCGTCGCCGGTGGTGTGCCCGAAGGTGTCGTTGACCCCCTTGAAGTGGTCGAGGTCGAGGAACACCACCGTCACAGCGGTTCCGTGGCGGGCGCCCTGGGTGAGGGCGTGGTCGATCCGGTCGAACAGCAAGACCCGGTTGGGCAGCCCGGTGAGCTGGTCGTGGGTCGAGCGGTGGGCGAGCTCGACCTGCGCGGCCCGGGAGGTGTCCCGGTCGGCGGCCATCACCAGGTAGGACACGGCCACGTCGGCGAGCAGCCGGGCCGCGGCCACCTGGTCCGGGGTCCACTCGGTGGCCGCCGTCCGGTAGAGGTCGAGAGACCCCCAGGACTGCCCGCGGCTGCGCAGCGGCACGGTCAGGACCGCCGCCAGTCCGGCGGCGGCCGCGAGCGCGGTGAACTCCGGCCACCGCCCGGCCGCGGCGATGTCCTCGGCCAGCACCGGCTCCCCCGACTCCAGGCAGTCCCGGCACGGCCCGGCCTGCAGGGTCTCCTGCAGCTCCCCGACCCCGACGACCAGGGGGGTGCTGGCCCGGACGAACCGGGCCCGGGTCCCGTCGAACGCCATCACCCCGGCGCCGTCCACGGGCAGGGTCGCGGCGGCGACCTCACACAGCCGGTGCAGCAGGTCGTCGATGGTGAAATCCCCGGTCGCCCCCCGGGCGAGGGCGGCGACCGCGTCCACCAGTTGGCGGCTGTCGACACCGAGCCCGGCACTGCCGCCGGACCAGTCCTCGGGCGGCTCGACGGGGGACACCAGGGCAGTCATCAGGTCCTTCGCTGGCAGCTACCACCCGCACGGGCCGCCGCCGAGAACAGCGGCCGCCGAGGCAGACGGACACGAAGCAGGAAGACGAGTCACCGAACCCGTCCCCTGCGGGGACGGCTCGGGTCTGAACCACCCCCATCATCACCACCTGTGCGCTACGTGTCCAGTCGACCACGTTCAGTTATCCAACCGGGTCACCCCCGGACAGGTCTAGGGCACTCTTACGGCCACGGTCCGTGTCATGGTGGCGGCAGCAGTTCAGACGGTGAGCTCATGTCCGCCCGGGATCCCGGGGTGGTGGCTCGTTCTGAGATGAGTGCCGTGCCTGCTGCAACCACGCCCTTCTCTGACGTCCGCCGGGTTGGTGGGCCGACCCGGCCCGGGGCCGGGTCCCGAAGGTGTTGAGACCACCGGACCTGCTCGCCGCGGTCGGGTTGCTGGCCGGCCGGGAGCTCACCGCGACGGTCCTGAACCGGGTGTGCCGGGAACTGGCCCGGCTCCTCGCGGTCGACGGGGTCGCGGTCACGGTCACCGCTGGAAACGGGACGCGGGTCGTCGTAGGGGCCAGTGACGCGGTCCCGTGGTGGTTGGAGCTGGCGGAGCTGACCGCCGGGGTCGGGCCGTTTACCGAGGCCACGACCACGGCCACCACCGTGGCGGTGGCCGACCTGGCCGCCGTGGTGAACCGGTGGCCGGGCCTGCGGGAGCAGCTGGTCGGTGCCCCGGTCATCGCGGTGGCCGCGACCCCGCTGCGGTCCGGGCCGGTCGCGTTCGGATCCCTGGACGCCTACCGCCGCCACCGCCACCTGTGGACCGACGTCGAGCTCGCGGACATCGCCCAGGCGGCGGCCGCGCTCGGGTTCGGGCTGGCCGCCGCCCACCTGCCCGGCGTCGACAACCCCGACCTTCGCGACGACAGCGACAGCGGCGGGTCGCGGCTGGGTCCGGCGCAGGCGGCGGTGGCGCAGGCGACCGGCATGGTCATGGCCGCCCTTGGGCTGTCCGCGCCGGACGCGGTCGACCGGCTCCGGGGAACCGCGTTCCTGCAGGGCCGGCTGATCACCGACATCGCCACCGACATCACCTCGAGCCGGCTCCCGGCCACCCTGCCCTGACCGACGTGGTCGGATCACCACCCGCAGGTGGCTGGACGCGGAGTTGATCATGTCGCTACGGTGACCGGAAGTAGTCGAACAACATCAGCGGGTGACATCGCTGCTGTTCGTCTGCCAGCCCACCCAGCCCCTGTGGGAACCGTCGCCACGCCTGACCCGCGTGGCAACCCACCCGCGCCGGAGGACCCCTGTGTCGACCACCCGCATCCGCAGCGCCCCGGTCGTGGACTACACCTGGCAGTCCTTCGCGGCCTGCCGGGGCACCGCCCCGGAACTGTTCCTCGGCCCCGACGAGGAACGGCCCCGGGACCGGAGCCGCCGCGAACGCCTCGCGCTCCTCGTCTGCGCTGGCTGCCCGGTCCGCCCCGAGTGCCTCACCCACGCCCTGCAGGTCCCCGAACGGCACGGCGTCTGGGGGGCCACCACCCCCGAACAACGCCTCGCCATGGACGACCTCAGGCAGCCGCCGCTCGACCCGGCCGACCTGTCGTGACCGCCACCGACATCCGGGAGCGTCGCTACCGGGTCAACGAGCCGACCGGCCGCGGTGATGTCGAGCGCCCCCGTCCCGCATCCGCGGCAGCCACCGAAGCGGCGGCCGCGACACCGGCGACCGAAGTCTGGTGGGACAGCCTCGGCGACGCCGCCCGGGAGACCGCCCGCCGGGTTGCCCGCTGCGGGGGCTACCTGCCCGCCGAGCTCGCCCACCCGCTGGTCCAGGCCGGGGTCCCGATGCTCATGCCCGACGACGTCCGCCGGTACATCCAGCACCACACCACCACCTGACCCCACCTGATCCCGCCCGTCCCGACAGGACACGCGCTGGTGGGCTGGTCGACCGGTCAGGGGCGGAAGCCGCGGCCCGAGGCGGTCCGCGGGTCGACCAC
>CAXSIB010000233.1:0-5592 GCA_964237095.1 uncultured Actinomycetales bacterium | reverse complement strand
CGCCGGCCACTCGGGCGGCCCGCTCGAGGTGGCCGCCGCCCGCTGCCGCCGGCGCCAGCGCGCGCCACGGCCGCCCACATCCCGACGGGGATGGGGCTGCCGAGCGCTGACGGGGCTCCCACACGCCCCACCCGCACCGACCCGGTCGAGAAGTGCGCGCGACAGCTCTCGGACCGGGCTCGGCGCGGTGGGTCGGGCCGGCCGGCGGGGTCAGTGGTCGAGGACGACCAGCTCGTGGGGGCCGCGGTTCAGCGGGCGGACCCCGTCGGCGGTGACCACGACGATGTCCTCGATGCGGGCGCCCCAGCGGGTGTCGTCGTAGATCCCCGGCTCGACCGAGAACGCGAAGCCCGGCTCGACGAGGGTGTCGTTGCCGGCCACGATCCACGGCGGCTCGTGCACGTCGAGGCCGATGCCGTGCCCGAGGCGGTGGGTGAACCGCTCGCCGTAGCCGCCGTCGGCGATCACCGTGCGGGCGGCGGCGTCCAGGGACTCGGCGGTCACCCCGGGCCGGACCGCGGCGACCCCCGCCGCCTGTGCGACCTGCAGGACCTCGTACAGGTCGAGGAACTCCGCGTCCGGCACGCCGGCGGCGTAGGTGCGGGTGCAGTCCGAGCGGTAGCCGGAGTCGAGCATCCCGCCGATGTCGACGACCACCGGATCTCCGGACTCGATCACCCGGTCCGACACGTGGTGGTGGGGGCTGCCGCCGTTCGGCCCGGACCCGACGATGACGAAGTCGACCTCGACGTGGCCCTCCTCGATGATCGCCGCGGCGATGTCGGCGGCGACCTCCCGCTCGGTCCGTCCGGCCCGCAGCCACTCCCCCATCCGGGCGTGCACCCGGTCGATCGCCGCCCCGGCCCGGGCGAGCTCGGCCACCTCGGCCGCGGTCTTGGCCATCCGCAGCGGGTCGACGACGGTCCCGGCCGGCACCTGCTCCAGACCCGGGGCGGCGGCCCGCAGGCGGAGGCTCTTCTCGGTCCACATCCGGTCGTCGACCGCGATGCGGTCGCCGTCGGTGACCCCCGCGGCCCGCAGGTCCGCGGTCAGCAGCGCGACCGCGTCCTGGGTCTCGGTCCACGTCCGGAGCTCGATCCCGAGTCCCGCCGCGACGCTGTGGGCGGCGGCCGCGCGTTCCAGGCCGGGCACGAGCAGCCACGGGTCGCCGCCGGACGAGGGCAGCACCAGCGCGGTCAGGCGCTCGCTGATGACCGCCTCGTAGCCGGCGAGGTAGCGCAGCGTCGTCCCGGGGGTGATGACGAGCGCGGCGATGCCGGCGGCCGCGGCCGCGGTCCGGGCGCGTTCGAGGCGGGCGGCGACGTCGGCGGCCAGCGGGTCCTGCTCAGCTGCGACCATGGGCGGACTCTACGGACGGGGGCCGCATGACCGACCTGACCGACGCCGCCGGCGGCACCGGTGACCACGGCGACACCGAGCTGGGCGGCCCCGACGCCGGGGCTCGGCGCCTGCACCCCGCGACGCTCGCGGTGAGCGGCGGCCGTCCCCACGGACCCGGCGCGCCGCTGACCGCGCCGCTGGTGGCCGCGTCGGCGTTCGTCGACGGCGGCCGCCTCGGGTACGCCCGGGACGGCAACCCCACCTGGGAGATGTTCGAGCAGGTCGTCGCCGATCTCGAGGGCGCGCCCGCCGCGGTCGCGTTCGCCAGCGGCCAGGCCGCCACCGCCGCGGTCGTCCGGGCCGGGATCAAGGGCGGCCTGCCCCGCGGCGCCCGGGTCCTCGCCCCCGCCGTCGGGTACCTCGGGACCCGGGCGCTGCTGCGCGACCTCGGCGCCCGCGGCGACCTCGATCTCGCCCTCGTCGACGTCGCGGACACCGCGGCGGTGCTGGCCTCCCTCGCCGCCCGCCCCGCGGACCTGGTGTGGCTGGAGTCCCCGACCAACCCCCTCCTCGACACCGCCGACCTCGCGACGCTGACGGCGGCGGCCCACGCGGCCGACCCGGCGTGCCTCGTCGTCGTCGACAGCACCTTCGCGACGCCGCTGGGACAGCAGCCCCTCGCCCTCGGCGCCGACGTCGTCGTCCACTCCGCGACGAAGTTCCTCGGCGGCCACTCCGACCTCCTCCTCGGGGTCGTCGCCGCCCGCGACCCCGCGGTCACGGACCGGCTCCGGATGCAGCGCCACGACGAGGGCGCGACCCCCGGCGTCCTGGAGAGCTGGCTGGCCCTGCGCGGGGTCCGCACGCTCGATGTCCGCCTGACGCGGTCCTCGGCGAGCGCGGCGGACCTGGCCGGCCGCCTCGCCGGCCACCCCGCGGTCACGCGGGTCCGGTACCCCGGGGTCGGTGCGCTGCTCGCGTTCGAGACCCGGTCCCGGCAGCAGTCCGAGGCCGTGCTCGCCGGGCTGCGCCTGGTGGTGCCCGCGACCAGTCTCGGCGGGGTCGAGTCGAGCCTCGACCTGCGGATCCGCTGGCCCGGGGAGGAGGCGGTGCCCCCGAGCCTGCTGCGGATGTCGGTCGGGCTCGAGCACGTCGACGACATCTGGGCCGACCTGCGCCGGGCCCTCGACGGTGCCGGCGGCTCGTGAGCGGGCTGCTGCTGGTGGACACCGCGGGGGCGTACTTCCGCGCCTTCCACGGGATCCCGACGACGGTCACCGGGCCCGACGGCCGGCCGGTGAACGCGATCCGCGGGCTGCTCGACGTCCTGGCCCAGCTGATCGCCACCTACCGGCCGGCCGAGGTCGTGTGCTGCTGGGACGACGAGTGGCGCCCGGCGTGGCGGGTCGCGCTGGTGCCGTCCTACAAGGCCCACCGGGTGGCCGCCGACGGCGGTGAGGACGCCCCGGACGAGCTGGGGCCGCAGGTGCCGGTCATCCGCGATCTCCTCTCCGCACTGGGGATCCCGGTCGTCGGGGGCGCCGACCACGAGGCCGACGACGTCCTCGCGACCCTGGCCCGGGTCGGCGGCGAGCGGGGTCTGCCCGTGCTCGTCGTGAGCGGTGACCGGGACCTGTTCCAGTTGGTGCGCGACCCCGCCGGCGGCCGGCCCGGCGTCCGGGTCCTCTACACCGGGCGCGGGATGGCCCGGGCCGAGGTCCTCGACGAAGCCGCGGTGCGCGCGCGGTACGGGGTGCCGCCGGCGTCCTACGCGGAGCTCGCGACGCTGCGCGGGGACACCTCCGACGGCCTCCCCGGGGTCGCCGGCATCGGGGAGAAGACCGCGACGGCACTGCTCACCCGCTTCGGCTCCCTCGCGGGGGTGGTCGAGGCCGCGGCCGCCGGCGCGGCGGGCCTCGCGCCGCGGACCCGGGCCGCGGTGCTCGACGCGGCACCCCGGCTGCCGGGGATGCTCACGGTCGTGCGGACCGCCGACGACCTCGACCGCCGCGGCCTGCTCACCCCGGCGGTCCCGACCGGCGGCTGGCCGCTGGTGCGGACCCCGGCCGACCCCGACCGCCTCGCGGCCCTCGTCTCCGCGCACGGTCTGGGGGGCGCCGCCGGGCGGCTGCTCGACGCCCTCGCCGGCTGAGCGCGCGCCGACCGGCGGACGGTCCCGCCGACGGTGGACAGCCGGCCATGCGACCCGGCCGCCCGACGCGGCCGGAGGGGCGCGAGCGGAGTCCGCCTGCGACGATCGCGGGCATGTCGATCCCCGTCCAGGGCTACGCCCACGTCCGTCTGACCGTCACCGACATCGCCCGCTCCCGGGAGTTCTACGAGGGCGTGTTCGGGTTCCCGGTGGCCGTCGAGCTGCCCCCCGACGCCGACGAGGCCACGCGCCAGCAGCTCTCGTTCCTGTTCGGCGGTGTCGTCTACCAGATCCCGGGCGGCCTCTTCGGCCTGCGGCCGGTGGCCCCCGGCGGCGACAACTTCGACGAGGACCGGGTCGGGCTCGACCACATCAGCTTCAAGGTCGCCTCCCACGCCGGCCTGGAGACCGCGGCCGCGGTGCTCGCCGAGCGGGGCGTGCAGACCCCCGGCATCAAGGACATCGGCTCCGGCTGGATCCTCGAGTTCCGCGACCCCGACAACGTCGCGCTCGAGATCTTCGCCGCCAAGCCCGCCGACACGGCCCCGGCCGCCCCGGCCTGAGCCGGGAGCCTCAGGCCGGTCCCGGGAACGCGCAGAACTCGTTGCCCTCGGGATCGGCCAGCACCCACCAGTCGATGTCACCGCCGCGGTCGCGGAGCACGGTGGCACCAGCCGCGAGCAGTGCTCCCGACTCGGCACCGGTCAGCACGACGTCCCAGTGCCAGCGGTTCTTGACGGTCTTCGGCTCCGCCGTCGGCGTGAAGACCCAGTACCGGTGGGGGAAGTCGCGGGCGCCGTCGATCCACGCGACGCCGCGGTCGACGTCGCAGCCGACCTCCCCGCCCACGGCCCGCGCCCACCAGTGGGCCTGCGCCACCGGGTCCACGCTGTCGACGACGAGCTCGAACGGGGTCACCTGGGTGACGCCCGGGACGTCCGGGTGTGGCCCGACCGCGCGGAAGAGGTCGCCCTCCGGGTCGGCCAGCACCCACCACGGCGCAGTCCGCGTCGGGACGGCGAGCACCGTCGCCCCGAGGGCCGTCAGCGCGGCAGGATCGGCGGCGGGCAGCCGAAGGGCGAGCTGGACGCGCGAACCGGTGAACGGCTCCGGGACGGGGTTCACCCAGATCCGGTGGGAGGACAGCTGACCGGGGGCGGGGTCGACGTGGGCGACGCCGTCTGCGCGGACACCGCTGGGCCGGCCGAGCACGGCCGCCCAGAAGCGGGCGAGGCCGCCTGCGTCCGCCGCGTCCACACAGAGGTCCTTGAACGCCGCCATCGGTTCCCCCGCCATGCCGTGAGCCTCACACGGTCGCGGTGTACGCGACGACCCCGCGGCGCAGGTCGTCCAGCGCGGCCCGGGCCGTCCGGGCCAGACCGGGGCGTCCCGACGCCGTGGCGGCGCTCGCGATCTGGTCGGCGAGGTCGAGGACCTGGCGGATCTGGCGGATGAAGTCCCCCGGCGACAGCCCACCGGCGGCGAGGACCTCCGACAGCGACGCCCCGCTCGCCCACCGCCAGCACGCCCACGCGAACCCGACGTCGGGCTCGCGGTCGTCGCGGATGCCGTGGCGGCGCTCGACGTCCGCGAGGTCCGCCCAGGTCGACACCATCGCCGCGAGACAGTCCCGCACCGCCCCGGGCGGCACCCGCGGCGGGGTGTCGCGCTCGCGGCGGGCCTGGAACGTCAGCGCGGACAGGCACGCCGCGAGCCCGGCCGGGTCGAGGTCGTCCCACAGCCCCGCCCGCAGGCACTGCGCGGTGAGCAGGTCGGCCTCGGTGTAGATCCGGGTCAGCAGCGCCCCCGGCGCGGTGAGCTCGTCGCCGTCGAGGTAGCCGAGCTCGGTGAGCACCGCGCACACCCGGTCGAACACCCGGGCCACGGAGTCGGTGCGCCGGGCGACCCGCTCCCGCAGCGCACCGACGTCGACCGCGAGCGCCGCATGGCGCTTGGCCCACTTGAGGTGGTTGGCCCGGTCGGGGCAGCCGTGCACCGGGTGGGCCCGCACGGCCGCCTCGAGCGCGGTGACGACGTCGACGGCGCCGACCGACACCCGCACCGCCGGAGCGTCGGTGTCGTCGTTGCCGGGGCCGGGG
>CAXSIB010000232.1:0-5605 GCA_964237095.1 uncultured Actinomycetales bacterium | reverse complement strand
GGATGCTCATGGCCCGCTCCCCTCACCCGACCGACCGGCCCGCGCCGGCTGACCTCTCCACCATGACCGCGGGGACCGACAGGACCATCGGAGCCCGGTGTCGACCTGCGGTGACCCAGGTCGCACGACCTCCCTGCCCGAGGCCGCCCACGGGTGGACGGACACCGGCCCGACCGGCCTCGAGACGACAACCGGCGTGTCCTGCCCGCTCAGCGGGTGGGACACGCCACGTGCCGGTGGCATGCGGTCAGATCCTCGACGCGCCGACGTGATCGGGGCCGGCCGATCCGGTTGCCGGCGCCCGTGTCTGCTCGTACCAGCAGCGGGCAGCGTCACTGCAGGTCGGCTGCGGACAGAGCGGGCGCGTCGAGGACGGCCTGGCGCAGCTCCCACTCCCGGTCAGCGGACAGGCCGCCGATCCGCTCCGAGCAGGTCACGGAGAACGGTCGTGATCGACTCACACCTGATCACCGGTGGGTGGTCGAGGCCCTCGGTCCGCCCGACCGGCGCCTCGGTGTGCAGGCCCCGCACCCGGCCGAGGATCGGCGCCACCGTCACCTGGCTGACCCACGGGAGCTTCTCGACCGGGGTGAGCAGCAGCACCGGTCGCCGCTGGTCGAGCGCCGCCCAGTGGATCGGCCCCACTCGCCGAGGTCAGCCCGGTGCGTCGTCTGCCAGGTCGCGATCGCCACCGCGTCCTCGTCCGGGCCACCCCGCCGGAGCACCTCGACGTCCTGCTCGATCCGGATCCGCTGCGCCTGCTCGGCCATCAGCCGGTCGAACATCCGTGACCGGCTGAGGCCGGCCGGTCGCCGCAGCTGCGCGAACACCGCGAACGACTCCTCGCTGACCCGCATGGCGAACGGACGGGTGCTCGCAGCGGTCGCAGCGTGGAGCCAGCGCCGACGACCGTGCTCCTGCGCGCGCCCGTCAGGAGTGAGCATCTCGGTTGATGCCGCCACGAGTGGGGTGTCCCACCCGCTGAACGGGTGGGACACGCCACTCACCGACCAGGGACCGACGCGTCAGCCGGTCGCCTGCCGGATGAAGGCGGCGACGGCCACCGGGCGGGAGACGAACGCGCAGTGGGAGCCGTCGATGGTCTCGGTGGTGGCGCCCGTGCGGGCGGCCATGAACCGCTCGGTGTCGGGGTGGATGGCCCGGTCGTGGGCGGACACGAGGTACCAGGAGGGCCTGGTCTTCCAGCCGGCCGCGTCGCACTTGTCGGTCAGCCCGGCCAGCGCCAGCGGTCGCTGGGTCGCGGCCATCACGTCGGCGACGTCGGCGGGCAGGTCGGCGCAGAAGGTGTCCCGGAACATGGCGCGGTCGATGGTGAACTCCGGGCCCTCGGCGTCGCCGGTGCCGGTGAGGTAGGCGCTCGGGCGGGCGCTGGTCGCCAGCAGCGGCGCGGGGAACGCCTCCTGCACGGACGTCGCGCTCTCGCCCTCGTCGAGGGCGAACGCCGCCGTGTACACCAGCGCGGTCACGTTCGGCAGGGTCGCCGACGCCTGGGTGATGACCGCGCCCCCGTAGGAGTGCCCGACGAGGACGACCGGGCCGTCGATCGCGGCCACCACGGTGTGCAGGTGGTCGGCGTCGGCGTGCAGGCCACGCAGGGGGTTGGGCGGCGCGACGGTGGTGAGGCCGCCCGCCTCGAGCTCGCGGATGACGCCCGCGAAGCCCGAGGCGTCGGCGAACGCGCCGTGCACGAGGACCACGGTCGGGGTGCTGTCGGTCATGGGAGTCCCTTCCCTGTGGGGGTGGTGCTCCGCGGGACGGCGGCAGCACCGGTGGCCGGGACTGGTCGGTCACCTGTCGACCATGGTGTGGAACGGGCGGCGGGCGGCGCATCCGTCGGGTGACGTAATACCGGCCCGGCGCCCCCGCCGTCACCCCGGGACAGGCCGACCGGCGGACAGGCGGACAGGCGTGATGTACGTCAGGCGACGTACGCGCGCGGCGGGCCCCCCGCCCTACCGTCCGTGACACCGGAGGAGCCGGTGCGCGGGGCGGCCCGAGGGCCGCCCGCGCGGTGGATCCCCTGTCCGGCCGGGACTTCCGGCCGACCCCCGAGGCGAAGGAGCACCCATGACCGTCGACCACACCACCCGGCGCGACACCCTGCGACTGGGACTGGCGGCCGGCCTGGCCGCCCCGCTGGTCACCCTGGCCGGCGCCGGCGGGGCCTCGGCGGCACCGGTGGGCGCGACCGGCGCGACCGCAGCGGGCGACCCGGACACGGCGGCCGGGAGGAAGCCGACGATCGTGCTGGTGCACGGCGCCTGGGCCGACGCGGGCAGTTTCGCCCCCGTCACCGCGCGGCTGCAGCGGGCGGGCTACACGGTCCTGTCCGCCCCCAACCAGCTGCGTTCCCTCACCGGCGACGCCGCCTACGTGGCCGCGTTCGTCAACGAGCGCACGAGGGGCCCCGTCGTGCTGGTCGGCCACTCCTACGGCGGCGCGGTCATCACGAACGCCGCCCGGTCCACGCCGACGGTCACGAAGCTCGTGTACGTCAACGCCTTCGCCCCCGCGGCGGGGGAGGACGTGCTGGCGCTGACGACGGTCCGGGACGGGTCCGCGCTGAAGGTGGAGGACATCACCACCGTCATCGACCTGGTGCCCTACCCGAACTCGCCGAAGGGCGACCTGGACACCTACATCCGCCAGTCGGTGTTCGTCACGTCCTTCGCCAACGACCTGCCGCGGCGCACCGCGGCCGAGCTCGGGGTGTCCCAGCGGCCGCTCGCGCTCAGCGCGGGGCTGGCCGCGTCGGGCCGTCCGGCGTGGAGGTCCATCCCCAGCTGGTACCTGGTCGGGACGAGGGACCAGATCATCCCGCCTGCCGAGCAGCGGTTCATGGCCCACCGCGCCGGGTCCATCGTCGCCGAGGCCCCCGCCGGGCACCTGTCGATGCTCAGCCACCCCGGCGCCGTGACCGCCCTGATCGTGCGAGCCGCCCGCCACCACTGAGGATCGCCCCCCGCGGGACCGCGCGAGAACGGGCCGGATCAGCCGACACGGCTGATCCGGCTCCTCGGGGCGTCGTGAATCGGGACGTCCGCCGTCAGCGCGACCGTGCGACCGAGCCGGCCGCGACGCGGACGATCCCGGCCACCACGTCCGGCCGGGAGAGCAGCACCGCGTGCGAGGCCCCGACCTCCACGGTGACCGCACCGGCGCGGGCGGCGGTCCGGCGCTGGGTGGCGACGTCGAGGACACGGTCGTCGGTGGCGACGACACACCAGCAGGGCAGGCGTTCCCAGCCCACGGACGCCGGGCGGGCCTCCAGGGCGGCGGCGGTCACCGGCCGCTGGCAGGCGGCCGCGACCTCGGCCGCCGCCGGCGCGACGTCGGCGGCGAACACCTCCCGGAAGCGGTCGCGGCGCAGGTACAGCTCGGTCGCACCCGGCCCGGCGCCCGGCCGCGGCACCGGCCGCAGTGCGCGCAGGAAGGCGCCGTCGGGGTTCTCCCGGATCAGGTCGACACAGCTCTCGGACCGGTCGGGGACGAACGCGGCGACGAACACCAGCCCCACCACGGCGGGCGCGCCCGCGGCGGCGGCCGTGATGACCGCGCCGCCGTAGCCGTGGCCCACGAGCAGCACCGGGCCGTCGACGGCGGCCGCGGCCGCGGCGACGTCGGCGGCGTCGCCGGCGAGGTCCCGCAGGGGGTTCGGGGCGGTGACGACGTCGGTGCCCGGGTCCGTCAGCTCGCCGAGGACCCCGGCCCAGCCGGAGGTGTCGGTGAACGCGCCGTGGACCAGGAGCACCGTCGGGGTGCCGCCGGTGCGCCGGGCGTGCGTGGTCACCGTGGTCCCCGATCGGTCGCTGCTCCTGGTCGTCGGCGACGGTAGGGATCCTGAGCCCCGGGTCGCGTCCGTCAGATGACGTAACGCGTCAGATGACGTAGCGCGTCAGATGACGTGACGCGTCAGATGAGGTGGCGCGTCAGGTGACGTGACCGGACCGCGGCGGTGGCCGCGGCGGAGGTCAGAGGCCGGGCCGGGTGCTGATCCCGAGGGCCTCCGCGAGATGCGTCCGGGCCGTGACCCGCAGTTTCGGGTAGACCCGGTAGAGGTGGGTGCTGACCGTCCGCGGGGACAGGAAGAGGGACTCCGCGATCTGCCGGTTGCTCAGCCCGCCCGCCGCGAGCTCCGCGATCTGCAGCTCCTGCGGGGTGAGGTGCTCGGTCAGGTCGTCGGCCCGGCGGATCGTCTCCCCGGACGCCCGCAGCTCGCGGCGGGCCCGCTCGGCCCACGGGAGGGTGCCGAGCGCGTCGAACGCCGTCTCGGCGGCGCGCAGCAGCGGCCGGGACTCCGCGGGCCGCCGCTGTCGCCGCAGCCACGCCCCGTGCGCCAGCTGGAGGCGGGCGCGCTCGAAGGGCCACGCCGCGAGGTCCCCGGCGAGGGCGGCCCGGAACAGGTCCTCCGCGTCGGCCGGACCGGCCAGCAGGGCGCGGGCGTGGGCGACCCCGATCGACAGGACCGGTGAGCGGGTGGCCGCGGCGACCGGGCCGAGGTCCGCGACGAGGCCGACGAGCTCGTCGCGGTGGTCGGTGTGCGCGCCGGCCTCGGCGAGGTGCCCGAGCAGCCAGAACCGGACGTACGGGTGGTGGGCCACGTCGAGTGGGTCGAAGACCCGGTGCAGGGCCTGCCAGGCGTCCTCGTGGCGGCCGCCGCCGAGGGCCTCGATCCCGCGGATCAGCTGCACCAGTGCGAGCATCGGGTGGGCGCCGCTCGGCAGCAGCGCCCGCTCGCCGTCGTCGGCCGCCGACCGGGCCGCGTCGCCGTGCCCGCGCAGGGCCGCCGCGGCGCCCCGGGCGAGCCGCCCGGTCGACGCCCACAGCGACTGCCCGGTCTCGACCGACAGGTCCACCCCCTCGGTGGCCGCGGTCGTCGCGAGCCGGGTGTCCCCGGTGGTGACCGCGTTCCACGCCTGGGACACCCGGACCCGCGCGAGCAGCCCGCCGCCGCCCTGGTCGCGCAGGTCCGCCACCGCCTCGGCGAACAGCCGGGCGGACACCCCGAACGCCCCGAGCGAGCTCGCCGCCTGTCCCAGCAGGTACTGCTCCTCCGGGTCGGCCACGGTGTCGGCCACCGACCGCAACCGGTCGAGGAGCTCACCGCCCCGCTCGACCGGCTCCACCAGCGCCAGCACGGACAGCAGGCGCGGGTCCGACGCGGACACCGGGACCCGGTCGGCGGCGGCGGCCACGGCGGCCCGGGTCGCCCGGTCGGGGTTGGACCACCACGCGCGCAGGCTGGTCGAGACGAGGTACTCCAGCGCGAGCCCGGTGTCCCCGTGGGCCCGCATCTCGTCGGCGATCGACGCGAACACCGTCAGGCGGGCCGCGCCGGACCACCTCCCGCCGAGGTAGAGCTCCCGCGTCCAGGCGAGGCGGGCGCGGTCCGCCGGGGTCAGCGCCGGCTCGTCGATCTGCCGGACGAGGCGCGCCGCGCCCTCGTGGTCCCCGAGGTCGATGCGCAGCTCGCTCGCCAGCAGGAGCCGCGCGCCCCGGTCCGCCGGGTCGGTGCCGAGCTCGGCGGCCCGTTCCAGCGCCCGGGCCGCGGTGTCCCGCGCGCCGCGGCGGCGGGCGGCACGCT
>CAXSIB010000231.1:0-5657 GCA_964237095.1 uncultured Actinomycetales bacterium | reverse complement strand
GGTCCAGACGACCTCCTCGGCGCCGCCGAACCGGACGAGCCGCGGGGTGCTGACCAGCGTCCCCAGGTTCGTGGCGACGACGGTCCACGGGCCCGCCGCGGCGGCGTGTGCGGCGGGGGCCGGGACGCCTGCGCCCGGCATCGCCGGCCTGGCGGCGTCGGCCGGGCCGGCGGTCACGAGCCCGAGACCGAACGCCACCGCGCCGACCGAGCACGCGACGCGGCGGGCGGCCACCGCCGTGGTGGGGACCCGGCGGGACGGCCCGGGACCCGCCGTCAGGGCGCTCGGCGCGGGGCTCGGCACGGGGGACTGCGGCAGTGCGGTCGGGGTCATGCCGAGGACGCTAGGGACGGGGGGTGTTGCGCACACCCGTGCGACCACGGGCACACCACCTGCATGTCCGTCACGGGCCCTCGACTCCCCGGCCCCGGCCGGGCGGCCTTGCCACCCGCCGGCCGGCGGGGTCAGACCACCGGGTCCGCGGTGCTGCGGCCGGGGCCGGCCACGGTCCCGGCGTCCCCCTCCCGGTCGCCGGTGGGCACCTCGACCCCCGGCGCGCCCACGGGTCCGGTGACGCCCGAGGCGCCGGCCACCCGGACCAGGCTCCCGTCGGGGTTGTCCGGGCTCCGGTTGACGACGTACCGCGCGGCGACGGCCGCGGCCGTCCGGCGGCGGGGGCCGCTCCACCGGGCCGCCGGGGCGTCCGTCATCGAGGTGAGGGTGTAGGCGATCGACTCGTAGTTGACCCGCCAGCCGCGGAAGTGGGCCCACGCCTCGTCGCCGTCTCGTTCGAGGGGGAACCCGACCAGGCGCAGCCGGGCCAGGCCGTCCTCGAACTCCTCGCGGGTGAGCGCGACCGGTGCGTCCGGCCGCGGGTCGGCGTCGTGCGCGATCCCGAGGGAGTCCGCGATGTCCTGCAGGGCGACGAAGCCCATCCGCAGGGCGAGGCGCGCCGTCGTCGGGGCCCGGGACGGCGCGACCGCGTGGTACATCGCCGCGGAGTCCAGCACGGCGAGCATCGACACCGTCCAGTGGGTCGCCGGGTTCGGCGAGCGGAACCACAGCAGGGAGGAGTAGCTGACGTGGGTCTCGGCGACGTCGGCGCCCCACCGTTCCCAGGTCCGGTAGAAGTCGACGAGCTCGCTCTCGCCCTGGATCCCGATGTGGGTCCGGGCCAGCAGCTCCGGTCCCCACGGTGGTGACCCCGCGCGGGCGTCGAGCAGCGTGATCTCGGTCTCCCGGCGGTTGTACGCGCCGTAGATCGTGGGCAGGTAGCCGACGAGCAGGGCCACCGTGAGCAGCCCCGTGCCGGCCGCGACGAAGTCGATGAGGGTCGCGACCGGGCCGCCGCTCTTGACGAACCCGAGGGTGAGCAGGCTCGACACGGCCTCCTCGGCGGCCAGGGAGAAGGAGCGGGTGAGGGGGAGGAGCAGCCCGGTGTAGCCCAGGGCGAGCAGCACCATCCAGGTCACGAGCAGCGTCATGAGGTACGCCGGCGCCTGGGTCCCGAGGAGACGGTCGCGGGTGCGCCCGCTGCGCCGGGTCCGCAGCAGCAGCCCGGTGGCGTGGTCGACCACGCGACCGGTCCACCGGCTGATCCGCCCCACCCCGCCGCGGGGGACCACCAGGGTGGTCACGACCGACCCCAGCACACAGACGACCAGCAGGCCGCCGGCCACCGCGAGCACGACCCGGAGCACCGTCACCGCGTCGACTCTGCCCGCCGCGGCGGTCCGGCGCGGCTCGTCACCCCGTCGAGCTGCGGTTTTCCGGCCGTCCGGGCCCGTTTCCGGAACGGCCGGGCCCGCGTCGTCGTATTCCCGACGATCTCGATTTGGCAACGGGATCGTCCAGGCAATAGAACAGAGGAATGGAGTACACCCACCTCGGCCGTACCGGCCTGTCCGTCAGCCGCCTCTGCCTCGGCACCATGAACTTCGGTCCGGACACCTCCGAGCCCGACTCGTTCGAGATCATGGACCACGCCCACGCCGAGGGCGTCAACTTCTTCGACACCGCCAACGTCTACGGCCGCTCGGTCTCGTGGGGCGCGACGGAGGAGATCGTCGGCCGCTGGTTCGCCCAGGGCGGCGGCCGCCGCGAGAAGACGGTCATCGCCACCAAGCTGTACGGCTCGATGGACGTCGACGGGGAGTGGCCGAACAACGGCAAGCTGTCCGCGCTGAACATCCGCCGGGCCGCGGACGCGTCGCTGAAGCGGCTGCAGACCGACTACATCGACCTCTACCAGATGCACCACGTCGACCGTGAGACGCCGTGGGAGGAGATCTGGGAGGCCTTCGACGTCCTGCGCCAGCAGGGGAAGGTCCTCTACTTCGGTTCCTCGAACTTCGCCGGCTGGCACATCGCCAAGGCGAACGAGGCCGCGAAGGCCCGGCACTCGATGGGCCTCGTCAGCGAGCAGTCGATCTACAACCTGATCGTCCGCGACGTCGAGACCGACGTGCTGCCCGCGGCCGAGGACTACGGCCTCGGCGTCATCCCGTGGAGCCCGCTGCAGGGCGGCCTGCTCGGCGGGATGGTCCGCAAGGAGCGCGAGGGCAAGCGCCGCTACTCCGGGCGCTCGAAGGAGTCGCTGGAGAAGCTGCGCCCGCAGCTCGAGCGCTACGAGGACCTCTGCGAGGAGATCCACCAGGAGCCGGCCGACGTCGCCCTCGCGTGGCTGCTGACCCGGCCCGCGGTCGCCGCGCCGATCATCGGCCCGCGCACGCTGGACCAGTTCAAGGGGAACCTCAAGTCCCTCGACGTGCACCTGGACGACAAGACCCTCGCCCGCCTCGACGACATCTTCCCGGGCCACCGGACGGCCCCCGAGGACTACGCCTGGTGACCGCCGCTCGCACCGGGTCCTCGATGTGAGACCGGTCTGAGCACCGCCGACGGCGGCCGTCCTCCGGGGCGGTCGCCGTCGGCGTCTTGCGCGCCGGTCGGGGAGACTGGACGGCGTGAGTGCGCGCATCGGTGTCGTGACCTTCCCCGGCTCCCTCGACGACCGGGACGCCGCCCGCGCGGTCCGGGCGGCGGGTGGCGAGTCGGTGGCGCTGTGGCACGCCGACGCGGACCTGCACGGGGTCGACGCGGTGGTCCTGCCCGGCGGGTTCTCCTACGGCGACTACCTGCGCTGCGGCGCGATCGCCCGGTTCGCCCCGGTGCTGGGCCCGGTCATCGAGCGGGCGCGGGCGGGGATGCCCGTCCTCGGGATCTGCAACGGCTTCCAGATCCTGTGCGAGGCCGGGCTGCTGCCCGGGGCGCTCATCCGCAACGACTCCCGGCGGTTCTCCTGCGTCGACCAGCGGGTGGCCGTGGAGAACACCGCGACCGCCTGGACCGCGGGGCTGGACGCCGGTGCCGAGCTGCTGATCCCGCTCAAGAACGGCGAGGGCGGCTACGTCGCGGCCTCCGCGGACCTGGACCGCCTCGAGGGCGAGGGCCGGGTCGTGTTCCGCTACGCCGGGGCGAACCCGAACGGCAGCCACCGGGCCATCGCGGGGGTGTGCGACCCGACCGGCCGGGTCGTCGGCCTGATGCCGCACCCGGAGCACGCCATCGACCGTCTGACGGGCCCGTCCACCGACGGCCTCGGCCTCTTCGCGGCGGTCCTCACCGTCCTGGAGTCGGTGCCCGCATGACGCCCCGGGCCGCGGTCCCCGCGTGCTGACCGATCCCGCCGCGGTCCCCGCGTGGTGAGCCGCCCGTGGGGTGGGGAGGCGTTGCGGCGGTGGCGGCGCGACCGCGCGGCCGCGGTGACGGCGCCGGGCCCGGCGAGGGAGAGTGAAGGGGTGCAGGCACCCTCGGACATGTACCGCCTGACCGGCGACGACGACGCGGTGACCGGCGCGGAGCAGCTGGTGATCGCCCTCGACGGCTTCATCGACGCCGGCAACGTGGTCTCCGGGACGGTGTCGCACCTGCTCACGAGCCTGCCGCACGAGACGGTCGCGACCTTCGACATCGACCCGCTGCTGGACTACCGGGCCCGCCGCCCGCGGATCCGCCTCGAGGACAACATCGTGACCGACGTGCGCTGGCGGACCCTGGTCCTCGACCGGTTCAAGGACCTGACCGGGACCCCGTTCCTGCTGCTGCACGGCCCCGAGCCCGACCGCTCCTGGCAGGCGGTGTCGGCGGCGATCGTCGGGCTGGCCGCGCGCCTCGGGGTCAAGCAGGTGGTGGGCCTGCTCGCGCTGCCCGCCGCGGCGCCCCACACCCGGCCGATCACCTTCCTCGGGACGGCCACCCGCGCCGAGATCCTCCCCGGCCGGTGGCCGCGCTTCCAGGCCATGGAGGTGCCCGGGGCGCTCGTGACGATCCTCGAGCACGCGTTCGGCCTGGCCGGCCGCGACGCGATCACGGTGGTCGCGCAGGTGCCCAACTACCTGTCCCAGGCCGATGTCCCGCACGCCGGGGCGGCGCTGATCCAGGAGACCGGGCACCTCACGAACCTGTCCCTGCCGGTCGACGGCCTGCTCCGGGCCGCCGACGGCCTGGACAAGGCCCTGGTCAACGAGCTCGCGAACTCCCCGGAGAACGCGGCGATGGTGGCCGAGCTCGAGCGCCAGTACGACGCGACCGTCGCCGGTGCCGGCGAGGACGGCTCCGCGGGTCCCACGGTCATCCCGAGCGGCGACGAGCTCGCGCGCCAGTTCCAGACCTTCCTCGCCGAGCGCGAGGACGACCACTAGCCCGGCCGCACGTCGACCGGGTCGTCCGGTCGTCCGCCGCCGCGCCCGGGTTCACGTCCACCTGAACGCCCCGGCCTCCAGTTCACGTTCTGAGCTCAGAACGTGAACTGCAGCCGCGGGGGGTGACCCTCCACCACGATGCGCGCGCACATCCGCGACGACCTGGTGCGGATGGGACGGCTGAGGCGTCCCATCCGCACCACCGGCCCCGAGTCGTCCTCGATGTGCTCGGGCGGGTGATCGCGGCGGGTGGGACGAGCGTGGACCGCTGGTCGCGGGGAGGCTGGGCGGCATGGACCTCGAGGAGCCGCACCGGGAGGTCATCGCCCGGCGGCGGTCGTTCGTGCGGCGGTACCGGGGGCCGCAGCGGTGGCGCCGGGGGCTGGTCGGCGCCGGTTCGACGGGTGGCGCGGCGCAGCGGCGGTGGAGCAGCCGGCTGCTGCACCGGGTCGGGGAGGCGACGTCGCACTCCGGGGCCGGGCTCGCGGTCGCCGCCGGCGTGGTGGTGTGGCTCGTGGTGGGCGCGGTCGTCGGGTTCGCCGCCTGGTGGATCGACGTCCTGGAGATCGCCAGCTCGGCGATCACCCTGGTCATGGTGTTCGCGATCCAGCACACCCAGGCCCGCCAGCAGTCGGCGACCCAGCGCAAGCTCGACGAGCTCCTGCGGGCGATGCCGACCGCCGACGACCGACTCATCGCGGTCGAGGAGGCCCCCGACGGCGAGCTGGAGGCCCTCGCCGACCTGAACCTGGCCGACCGCGAGGAGGCGGTCGGGGCCGACCGCGCCACCTGAGGCGGCCGCCGACCCGGGCGGCGCGCGACCCGGGAGCCTCTCGGACACACTGGTCGCGGCCTCCGGCGGATCCCCCGCCGGCTCGGAGCCGACCCTCCACACCGACACCAGGGAGACACCGATGCTGCTCGACGGGAAGACGATGGTCGTGACCGGGGGCA
>CAXSIB010000230.1:0-5658 GCA_964237095.1 uncultured Actinomycetales bacterium | reverse complement strand
GCTGGGTTTAGAACGTCGTGAGACAGTTCGGTCCCTATCCGCCGCGCGCGCAGGAGACTTGAGAAGGGCTGTCCCTAGTACGAGAGGACCGGGACGGACGAACCTCTGGTGTGCCAGTTGTTCCGCCAGGAGCACGGCTGGTTGGCTACGTTCGGAAGTGATAACCGCTGAAGGCATCTAAGTGGGAAGCATGCTTCAAGATGAGGTCTCCCCTCTGATAAGGCCCCCAGCAGACCACTGGGTTGATAGGCCGGAAGTGGAAGTGCCGTCAAGGCATGGAGCTGACCGGTACTAATAGGCCGAACGACTTGTCTCTTACAAATTTTGCGTAGCGTCCACTGTGCGGTTCTCGGGATACGACCGAGGGTCGACATCTCCATAGAGTTACGGCGGTCATGGCGAAGAGGAAACGCCCGGTCCCATTCCGAACCCGGAAGCTAAGCTCTTCAGCGCCGATGGTACTGCGCGGGAGGCTGCGTGGGAGAGTAGGTCACCGCCGGACATCTTTCGCTGATGGCCGTCCACCTTCGGGTGGGCGGCCTTCAGTGCGTTGGTGCCCAGAAGCCGTAGAACTCGCGTCCGACCTGGTCGCGCACAGGAGGATTGACGCGTGGCGAGAGACGACAGGGCACCGGACCGCTCCTCTTCGAGACCGGGCGGCAACAGCGCATCCAGCAGCTCCCGCGACGGTGGTCGACCGTCCGGGGGCTTTTCTGCGTCCCGATCCAGGTCCCCGAGTGGCGGTGGCGGAGCCTCCGACCGGTCGAGCGGGTTCCGGCCACCTCGTGACGGCGCCCGCGACGGACGTCCGCCGTTCGACCGGTCTCGCACCGGCGGCGCCTCCGGTCGAACCCAGGACGAGCGACCTCGTGGCGATCGCCCGTGGACCGGGAGACCCGCTGGAGCCGGCGGTCGCCCCCCGGGTGCGGGAGGCGGCCGGCCGGGCGGGACGGGCTCGCGGTCCGGTGGTCCGCCCGCGAGCCGCTTCTCCGCGGACAGACCGTCCCAGAGCCGATCCACGACATCGGGTTCGTCCTACGACCGTCCCAATACCGACCGTCCCCACACCGACGCCAGGCCGGACCGACCGCAGGGTGATCGTCCCCGTTCCGATCGCCCGTGGGACGGCGGACCACCCCGGGACCGATCCGGATCGGACCGTCCCTCCCGGGACCGGCCGTGGACGGACCGCTCGTCGACGCGACCCTCGCCGCAGGGAAGGTCAGGCCAGGACCGGCCCTCCCACGACCGTTCGTCGTCCGGGCGCCCGGCGGGCGACCGCCCTCGGATCGCTGCAGACACACGTGATCGTGGAGCGAGCTGGGCTCCGACCGATCGACCGACGCGCGACGGTGGTCACGACCGGGGGGTCCGGGTCGACACCCCTCGCGGCGACACCCGAGGGGACCGCCCGTCCTACGACCGACCCTCCTACGACCGGCCTCGGACCGACCGCCCTGCCTACGACCGTCCCGCAGGAGACCGATCGGGCGCCGACCGGCCTTTCCGCGACCGCCCGTCCGGTGGCGGCTCCCGACCGGACCGTCCCACCGGTGGCCATCCGAGCCAGACCGCCCCGCGGGGCGGGCCGGCGTCCGGCGGATCGCGTCCCGACCGGCCGTCGTACGACCGATCCGCGGACCGCCCCGGCCGTCCTGACCAGGACCGACCCCGTACCGATCGTCCCGGCTCGGGTCGGACGGTCGAGGACAAGTCGCGCGGCGAGCGGGAGCCCTACCAGGCCCGGATGGACCGGGCGGCGTACGAGCGGCCGCGGACCGACCGTCCGTCATCGACCCGGCCGCCGTACGACCGCGCACGGACCGACCGACCTCGGACCGATCGCCCGACGTCGTCCCGACCCGACGGCAGATCCGACAGCCGACCCGACAGCCGACCGGACAGTCGACACGAGACTCGTCCCGACCGGCGGTCCGACACCCGGTCGGACACCCGCTCCAACGAGCGGCGCCCCGATCCCCAGCGCACACGCGGGTCCAGCGCGCCGACTCGACCGGGATCGCCGTCGGCGAGCGGCTCGGCCACCGGCCCGGGACTCGAGTACGACCACAAGAACACCCGGCCGGACGGCTCGAGTGGTCCCGACACCCGCCCGCTCCGCGACGCCGAGGACGTCCGCCCGGACCCCGACATGGACGTCGAGTCCCTCGACCGCGACACCCTCCGCGAGCTCCGGTCGCTGGGCCCGGTCGGGACCCGCGTCGGCAAGCACCTCATGACCGCGGGTGCGGTCGTCGAGGACGATCCCGAGGAAGCGCTGCGCCAGCTCCGCGCCGCGGTGCAGCGCGGCTCGCGGCTGCCGGTCGTGCGGGAGACCGCCGGCGTCATCGGGTACGCGGCCGGCGACTTCGCGTTCGCGCTCCGCGAACTGCGCACCGCCGCACGACTCGGGGTCGGCAACCACCTGCTGCCGTTGATCGTCGACTGCGAGCGGGCCCTCGGGCGGGTGGACCGCGCGCTCGAGCTCGCGTTGGAGGCCGGCACGCTCGACCCCGACACCACCGTCGAGCTGGCGATCGTCGTGTCCGGTATCCACCGCGACCGCGGCGACGCGGCGGCCGCATTCGAGGCCCTGACGATCCCGACCCCCGGGCCGCGCACGCCCGGCGGCATCCGCGTCCGGTACGCCCGCGCCGAGGCCCTTGCGGCCGACGGCCGGGCCGAGGCGGCGGCGACCCTCTTCGGTGAGGTCGCACGCGACGACCTCACCGGGCTCACCGATGCCGCCGACCGGGTCGCCGAGGGGGAGGGCCTGTCCTTCGACGACCTCACCGACGACGACGATCTCGACGACGAGCTGGACGGCGACGAGGTCGAGGACGGTCCGGGCCGTCCGGACGGCGTCTCCGACACGGACGCGGCCGAGGCAGCCGTCGACGTCGCGCCGCCCGCGGCGGACGACCACGACACGCGGACCCACGCCACCGACCCTGATGACACCGACCCTGATGACACCGACGACGCCGAGACCGACGACGCCGAGACCGACGACGCCGAGACCGACGACGCCGAGGACCCGGGGATCGACGACACCGGGACCGACGACCCGGCCGGCAGGGATGCGACCACCGACCCGGCCGACCCGGACGTGGCGACCGGCAGCGTCCCGACCGAAGATCGAGACGACGACGACGACGACGACGACGACGACGACGACGACGACGACGGCGCCGGTGAGCCCGATCGTGGGGACGCCGCCACCGCCCGACCCGAGCCGGTCGACGACTGAGCTCGACTCTCGTCGTGTCTCCCGGCCGGACATCGTCGGGACGGGTCGAGGGGAACGGCCGGCGGGGCCGGCTGACGTCGGGGCGGCGGTCGTGACGACCGTCCGTGGGCGTCCGGCACGAACGGCGCATGAGCACAGCAGGGCACGGAGTGGGACAGCACGACGGAGCGTGGAGGAGGTGGCCGTGTCCGAGCACGGGACGCCCGGGGGTGGGCCGTACGACTGGTACCGGCGCGGGGTCGCGCTGCTCGACAGCGGGGACGCCGACGCGGCGTCGATGCTGCTCGAGCGGGCCCTCGCGGCCGACCCGAGCTCGCGGTCGGTGGCCGAGGCCCTCGGCCGGGCCCGGTTCGGCTCCCGGCGGTTCGCCGAGTCGGCCGAGCTGTTCGGCGGCCTGGTCGAGCGGGACCCGGCCGACGACTACGCCCGCTTCGGGCTCGGCCTGGCCCTCACCAGGCTCGGCCGCCACCGCGAGGCCCTGGTCCACCTGAACCTCGCCGCGGTCATGCGACCCGGTCGCCCGCCCTACGAGGACGCCCTCCGCCAGGCCCGGGCCACCCTCGACGCCCGCCGCCAGGACGCCTCGTGACGGCCGCCCGGACCGAGCCGCCGGCGCGCGGGCAGCGGACGGGCTGCGCATGACCCCGACCGGCACGACGACCTCGGGATCCGTGACCCGGTGAGCGACGACCCCATCGGCGGCGCCCCGTCCACCGGGCTGGTCGGCACCTCCGGCCGGCTGGTGGACGGCCACGACGTCCTGCTCCTGGACCTCGACGGGACCGTGTGGCTCAGCGGCACCGTCCTCCCGCACGCCGTGGACGTCCTGGGCGGGCTCGCGGAGGACGGCGTGCGGTCGGTCTACGTGACCAACAACGCCTCCCGGTCACCGGAGGACGTCGCCGCCCAGCTGGCGACCGGCGGGCTGCCCGCCGAGGCGGCCGACGTCGTCACGTCCGCCCAGGCCGGGGCCACCCTGCTCGCGGGCCTGGTGCCGGCCGGTGCGGTGGTGCTCGTGGTGGGCTCGGCCGCGCTCGTCGCCGAGGCCGCGGCCCGGGGGCTGGCCCCGGTGGGCACCGCCGACGTCCACGCCGGGAAGCTGCGGACGCCCGGTCCGGACGGCTCGGACCTTGTCCCGGCCGTGCTCCAGGGCTTCACGCAGGACACCGGGTGGCGGGACCTGGCCGCCGCGTCCCACGTGATCGCCGCCGGAGCGGTCTGGGTCGCGTCGAACGTCGACGCGACCCTGCCCACGCCCGAGGGCCTCGCGCCGGGCAACGGGTCGCTGGTCGGCGTGGTCGCCACGGTGACCGGACGCCGTCCCGTCGTCGCCGGCAAGCCCGAGCGGCCGCTGCTCGACGCGGCCGTCGAGCGGACCGGCGCCCGGACCCCGCTCGTCGTCGGCGACCGCCTCGACACCGACATCGCGGCCGCGGTGGGCGCCGGGATGCCCGGGCTGCTGGTGCTGACCGGCGTCGCCACGCCCCGCGACCTGGTCACCGCCCCGCCGGATCGGCGACCGACCCAGGTCGCCACCGACCTGCGGGGGCTGCTGCGGCGACACCCCGACGTCGTCGTGGACGGCGGCGGACACCGGTGCGGCGACTGGCGCGCCGCGGTGGTCGACGGGGTCGTGCGGGTGGAGCGGTCCGTGCCGTCCACCGGCGCCCCGGGGCCGGCCGACAGCGACGCGACGGGCACCGGACAGCCCGCCACCAGGCCTTCCGATCCGGGCGACCCGGGTACGGGGGACTCCGGCCGCGCGGACACCGACGGGCTGGACGGCCTGCGGGCGCTCGCCGCCGCGCTGTGGGCGCACGCCGATGCCCGCGCACGACACGCGGACGAGGACGGCGCGCCACCTCCCGAGGGTCTCGACGAGGCCCTCGACGCCTGCGATCCGTCGCGGTCGGGTGCCGATCCCGCCGCCGGCGCCGCTCCCAAGGACGGCGGACGGTGAGCGGGGAGGAGCCCGCCGGTGCGGCCACGGGCTCGCCGGAGCCCGAGGGACCGGCGGCGCCCGACCCGCCGGTCGCGCCGCCCGACACCGGGGACCGCGGGGTCGACGACGTGCTGCGCCGCCTCCACGACCACCGCACGCGGAGCCCCGTCCGGGCGGCCGACCCGGCCGGCGGTGTCCCGCTGCCGGGCCGCGCCCCCGAGGACGACGGCGTCACCGTCGGGGACGGTGTCACCGCGGGCGCCGGCGACCCCGGCGACCACCGCGGGCCCGACGCCCGGGAGTCGCTGGAGCAGCGGCGGCACCGGCTCGAGGACGCACACCGGGATCTGAGAGGGCTCCTGGACGCGCCGGCGGCCGAGCCGACCCAGTCGACGGAGTCGACAGACGACCCGACACGGTCGACGAGGTCGACGGAGCCGGGTGCCCGGGCGGCCGACCCGACGGC
>CAXSIB010000229.1:0-5669 GCA_964237095.1 uncultured Actinomycetales bacterium | reverse complement strand
GGAACGGGGTCCGGCAGTGCTCGCGGACGGCCTGCTTGGCGATCTCGGTGAAGTCGGCCTGGCCGCGCTCGGCCCGGGCGAACCCGGTGAGGGCGAACCCCGGCGGCAGCAGCCCGCGGTTGGTCAGGTCGTACACCGCGGGCAGCAGCTTCTTGCGCGACAGGTCGCCGGTCACGCCGAAGATCACCAGGCCGCAGGGCCCGGCGATCTTCGGCAGCCGGCGGTCACGCGGGTCGCGCAGCGGGTTGCGCGGCGGGCGGACCCGGTCGGGTGCGTCCATGGTGCTCAGCGCGCCGCCTCGACCTTGCCGCCCACCCCGGAGAGCAGGTCGTTCCAGGCGGTCTCGAACTTCTCCAGGCCCTCGTCCTCGAGCTGCTGGGTGACCTCGTCCATGACGATGCCCATCTCGGCGAGCAGCGCGAGCACCTCGTGCGCGTCGCCGAAGTGGCTGGTCACGGTGTCGCCGGTGATCACGCCGTGGTCGGCGACCGCGTCCAGCGTGGGCTCGGGCATCGTGTTGACGACCCCGGAGGCGACCAGGTCCGTCACGTACATGGTGTCCGGGTAGTCCGGGTTCTTGACCCCGGTCGACGCCCACAGGGGGCGCTGGGGGTTGGCCCCGGCGACCTGCAGCCGCTCCCAGCGCGGGCCCGCGAAGATCGAGAGGTACTTCTCGTACGCGGCGCGGGCGTTGGCCACCGCGGCCTTGCCGAGCAGCGCCCGGGCGTCGTCGGTGTCCAGCTTCCCGAGGCGCTTGTCGATCTCGGTGTCGACCCGCGAGACGAAGAACGACGCCACCGAGCTGAGGCGGTCGATCGGCTCACCCTTGGACACGCGCTCCTCGATCGCGTCGAGGTAGGCCTCCATGACCTCGCCGTAGCGGGCCAGGGAGAAGATCAGGGTGACGTTCACGTTGATGCCGTCGGCGAGGACCTGCCGGATCGCGGGCACGCCCTCGGCGGTCGCCGGGATCTTGATGAACAGGTTGGGGCGGTCGACCGCGTTCCAGAGGTCGCGGGCCTGGGCGATGGTGCCCTCGGTGTCCCGCGCGAGCTTCGGCTCGACCTCGTAGGACACGCAGCCGTCGAGGCCGCCGGTCTCCTCGAAGACGGGCCGGAGGATGTCGCAGGCCGCCCGGACGTCGTCGCCGGTCAGCTGGCGCACGACCTCGTCGACGGTCTTGCCCTGCTTGGCGAGGGAGGCGATGTCGTCGTCGTAGGCGTCGTCCTTGGCCATGGCGGCCTGGAAGATCGACGGGTTGGTGGTCACCCCGACGACGTGGCGCTCGGTCAGCAGCGTGGCCAGCCCGCCGGACTCGATGCGCTGGCGGGACAGGTCGTCCAGCCAGATGGAGACGCCGGCGGCGGACAGGTCGGTGAGCGGGTCGGTCATGGTGGTCCTCTCCGGAGGGGTTGAAGGGTCAGCGGGTGGCGGTCAGCGGGTGGCGGCGGCGGCGATGGACTCGTGCGCCTTCGCCACCACGTTGTCGGCGGTGAAGCCGAACTCACGGAACAGGGTCGCACCATCCGCGGACTCGCCGTAGTGCTCGATGGACACGCTGCGACCGGCGTCGCCGACGTACTGGCGCCACCCGAACGCGACGGCCGCCTCGACCGACACCCGCGCCCGGACCGAGCCCGGCAGGACCGAGTCCTGGTAGGCCTGCGGCTGGCCGGCGAACCACTCCTGGCACGGCATCGAGACGACCCGGGTGGGGATGCCCTCGGCCTGCAGCTGCTCGCGTGCCGCCACCGCGAGCTGCACCTCCGAGCCGGTGCCGATGAGGATCACCTGCGGGTCCCCGCCCTCGGCCTCGACCAGGACGTAGGCCCCGCGCGCGGTCCCGTTCGCCGCGCCCCAGCCCGGCTGGGACCGGTCGAACGTCGGGACCGCCTGGCGGGTGAGGATCAGCCCGGCCGGGTGGTCGGTCTCGCCGAGGATCGTCTGCCACGCGACGGCCGTCTCGTTGGCGTCCGCCGGGCGCACGACGTTCAGCCCGACCATCGCCCGCAGCGAGGCGAGGTGCTCGATCGGCTGGTGGGTCGGGCCGTCCTCGCCGAGCCCGATCGAGTCGTGGGTCCAGACGTAGGTGACGGGCAGGCCCATGAGCGCCGCGAGGCGGACCGAGCCGCGCATGTAGTCGCTGAAGGTGAGGAACGTGCCGCCGTAGACCCGCGTCCCGCCGTGGACGGCGATCCCGTTCATGACCGCGCCCATGCCGTGCTCGCGGATGCCGAAGTGCAGCACCCGGCCGTACGGGCCGCCGCTGAACTCCTTCGACTGCCGGCTGGACGGCAGGAAGGACGGCTCGCCCTTCGGGGTCGTGTTGTTGGACTCGGCCAGGTCGGCCGACCCGCCCCACAGCTCGGGGAGCACGGGGGCGATCGCGGTCAGGACGTTGCCCGAGGCGGCGCGGGTGGCGATGCCCTTCGGGTCGGCGTCGAACGTCGGCAGGGCGTCGGTCCAGCCGTCGGGCAGGGTGCGGGTCACCATCCGGTCGAACAGCGCCGCGTTCGCCGGGTTCGCCGCCCGCCAGGCGTTGGACGCGACGGTCCACTGCGCCCGGTCGTCGTGGCCGCGGGTGACGGCCTGCCGGTTGTACTCCAGGACGCCGGCCGGGACCTCGAAGGTCTGCGCGGGGTCGAAGCCGAGGATCGTCTTGGTGGCGGCGACCTCGTCCGCGCCGAGGGCGGACCCGTGGGCCTTGCCGGTGCCCTGCTTGGTCGGCGCGGGCCAGCCGATGATCGTCCGGATCTTGATCATCGAGGGCCGGTCGGTGACGGCCTTCGCGGCGTCGATCGCGCGGGCGAGGGCGGCGACGTCCTCGTGGTAGGTCCCGTCCGCCTGCACGAAGTCGACCGCCTGGACGTGCCAGCCGTAGGACTCGTAGCGGGCCAGGACGTCCTCGTTGAACGCGATCGAGGTGTTGTCCTCGATCGAGATCTTGTTGTCGTCGTAGAAGAGCGTGAGGTTGCCGAGCTCCTGGGTGCCCGCGATCGAGGACGCCTCGCTGGAGATGCCCTCCTCGAGGTCGCCGTCGGACGCCACGACGTAGACGTGGTGGTCGAACGGGCTGGTGCCGGGGGCGGCGTCGGGGTCGAACAGGCCGCGCTCGCGGCGGCTGGCCATCGCCATGCCGACCGCGTTGCCGATGCCCTGCCCGAGCGGGCCGGTGGTGATCTCCACGCCGCGGGTGTGCTTGTACTCGGGGTGGCCGGGGACCTTCGACGCCCAGGTCCGCAGGGACTGCAGGTCCTCGATCTCCAGGCCGTAGCCGGTCAGGAACAGCTGGATGTAGAGGGAGATCGACGTGTGCCCGCAGGACAGGACGAAGCGGTCGCGGCCGGTCCACTGGTCGTCGGTGGGGTCGTGGCGGAGGTACTTCCCGAACAGGAGGTGGAACAGCGGAGCCAGGCTCATCGCGGTGCCCGGGTGGCCGTTGCCGACCTTCTGCACGGCGTCCATCGCCAGCACCCGCACCGTGTCGACGGTCTTCTCGTCCAGGTCCGTCCAGTCCAGGTCGGCCGCCGTGGGGCTGTGCTCACGGGCTGCGGACGGCGTGCTGGACGTGGTGGTCTCGGTCACGGTCGGTGCTCCTCCTCCGGGGACGACTCTGGTCGGACATCCACCCACCTCTGAGCCTAGGGCCGGGGACCCGATGCAGCGCCCGCAGCGGCGCCCCGCCGGCCCACCGCCGACCGACCCGTCGGTCGCCCCGCCGGTCGCCCCGCCGATCGGCCCGCCGACCGCGCTCCCTAGACTCGCCTCCGCGGGGGATCCCCCGCACCCGGGCCGGGACGCGACGCGTCCACGGTCCCCGCCCCCCGGCCGTCAGAGGTGTGTCCGTGCCCCCTGTCCCGTCGGCCACGACGTCGACCGCCGCGGGACCGGTGCACCCCGACGCCTCCCCGGCGCCGGCGCCGGACACCGCCCGCACGGCGGTCGGCCCCGCCGGCGTCGCCCCCGCACCACGCCCGCGGCCGCACTGGCGGGCCTCGCTGGGCGCGTACGTGGCTCTCACCAAGCCCCGGATCATCGAGCTGCTGCTCGTCGTCACCGTGCCCGTCATGTTCCTCGCGGCCGGGGGGATCCCCCGGCTCGGCACGGTCGTGGCCACCCTGGTCGGCGGGGCGCTGGCCGCCGGGAGCGCCAACGCGCTGAACTGCTACCTCGACCGCGACATCGACGTGGCGATGGCCCGGACCCGCTCGCGGCCGCTGCCCGCCCACACCGTGTCCCCGGCGCGGGCGGCCGTCTTCGGCGCGGCCCTCGGGGTGGTGGCGGTGGCCGGGATGGCGGTCGTCGTCAACCTGCTGTCCGCCGCGCTCACCCTCGCCGCGATCCTCTTCTACCTCGTCGTCTACACCGCGGTCCTGAAGCGCCGGACGTGGCAGAACGTCGTGTGGGGCGGAGCCGCGGGCTGCTTCCCGGCCCTCATCGGCTGGACCGCGGTGACCGACCGCCTCGCGTGGGCCCCGGTCGTCCTGTTCGCGGTGGTGTTCTTCTGGACTCCGCCGCACACCTGGGCCCTCGGGATGCGGTACGGCGCGGACTACGCCGCGGCCGGGGTGCCGATGCTGCCGGTGGTCGCCGGACCGCGGCACGTGACGCGGCAGATGGTGGCCTACTCGGTGGTCGCCACGGCGGTCTCGCTGCTGCTCTGGCCCGTGGCGCACACGACGCTGCTCTACCCGGTGGTCGCCCTGGCCGCCGGCGGGTGGCTGGTGGGGGAGTCCGTCGCCCTGGCCCGCCGCGCGGACCGGGTGGTCGCCGCCGGTGACAGGTCGGCCGCGGGCCCGGCGGGCAACCTCGACCCGGCCCTGCGCCCGATGCGGTTCTTCCACGCGACCAACACCCACCTGGCGGTCGTCTTCCTCGCCGTCGCCCTGGACGCCCTGCTCCGCTGAGAGCGGTCCGGCCCGGCCCGGGGCCGGGGTACCCGGTTGGCCGCGGCCGCACCCGATTTCTCCCTCGGCCACCTTCGCGACCCGACCCGACGTGGTGTTCGTGCCGGTCAGAGCGTCCGATCCCGAGGTCCCGTGGGTGACCGAGGGAGAGATCGGCGTGTGGCCGGTTCCCGCGGACCCGGAGGGGCGGCCGCCGACGGGCCGGTCGCCGTGCCGTCCTGACGAGGCGGTCCCGCGGGCCGGGGCGGTTCCGGCGATCGGAGCTCAGCGGTCGGGGGACGGCTCGGCCAACGGCCGGCGGGTCGCGAGGACCGTCGTCGTCACGGCCGCGACGACGACCGCGGCGCCCACGAGGTGCAGGTCGACCAGGCCGACCGGCAGGCCGGTGAAGTACTGGACCCAGCCGACCGTGGCCTGCGCGCCCTCGACGGCGAGCAGCCCGAGGACGACGCGGCGCGCGCCCGAGCCCGGCGCGACGCCGGGCAGGAACAGCACCACCGCGAGGCCGACCGTCAGCCCGATCAGGAGGGTGACGAGGTCGGCGTGCAGCTGCGCGACCTCGGCCGGGTCGAGCCCGGTCCGGGCCGAGCCCTGGTCACCGGCGTGCGGGCCACTGCCGGTGACGACCGTGCCGATCCCGGCCAGCGTGAAGCTCCGGTCGACCGCGAGCCGGAAACCGACCGCCTCCGGCTCGATCCGGCCTGCGGGCTGCCGGGCCGCATCGAAAAGGAGCGAGCGCAGGGCGTCGAGCCCGGCGCCGGT
>CAXSIB010000228.1:0-5692 GCA_964237095.1 uncultured Actinomycetales bacterium | reverse complement strand
TCACCCCACGACCCTGCCAGGACCACCGTCCCCATTAGGGAGACACGCCCTAGCGGCGGTGCAGTCCGCGGTGCGGGCGCTGCCGCGGCGGGGGAGCAGCCGGGTGCACATGGTCGACGAGCCCGCGGCAGCGGCGCCTGGTTCTGGCTGCGGTCACGGCACTCCCAGTCGAGGCGCACCTGGTGTCGGCGAGCCTGGCCGGGCGCAGCCAGCGCCGGGCCCGCGACCTGTGCCTGGTCGGGCTGGTGGAGACCCTGACCGCCGCCGGGGTCGACCAGCTGGTGCTGGAGTCCTGCGACCAGGACCGCGAGGACCGGGTCGTCCTGGCCCGGGCGGTGCGGGAGCTGGATCCGCCGCTACCGCTGGGCTATGCCCACCGCCGGCCGCGGGAGGAAATTCTGCTGTGGCTGCCCGACGTGATCGCCTGGGCCTACGGCCGCGGCGGGGAGTGGCGCACCCGCGCCGCGGCGGTCATCCGCTCGGTTCAGGACCGCTCCTGACGCGGCTCCCGTCGCGGCATGGATGGGTCTGGGCAGCGCGAAGCTCGGCCGACTCACCGTCCGGGGAGCTGCCGGGCTCACTTCCTCCCGCGACAGCCGGAGGCATCTCCCATGATGCGCCGACCCGGCGGCGGGGACAAGAAGCCCACCGATCGGAGGCGGCGGGGTACGCCGGCGACGGTGGCATGCCGAGCCCGCCGTACGCCACCCGGTTCAGCGGACAGTGCGCAGGAAGGCGGTGATGTCGGTGGCAAGGAGTTCGGGTTCCTCGTGGGCGGCGAAGTGCCCACCGCGGGGCATCAGGGTGTAGCGGGTCACATGGTAGGTGCGTTGAACCCAGCTGCGCGGGGGATGCACGAGGTCGGCCGGGAACAGGGCGACCGCGGTCGGCACCTCCACCCGGCCCAGGGGGGCGGCCCCGTTGCGGCCGTACTCCCAGTAGGGCCGCAGGGAGGTGCCAATGCTGTTGGTGAACCAGTACAGCGAGGCCTGGGTGAGCAGGAAGTCGTCGTCGAAGGACCGGGAGAGGTCCCCGCCGCAGTCACTCCACGCCCGGTACTTCTCGACGATCCAGGCGAGCAGCCCGACGGGGGAGTCGGACAGGGCGTGGGCGAGGGTCATCGGCCGGGTGGACTGCTGGTGTTCGTACGCCCCCTCCTGTGCGTGCCAGGTCGCGACCTCGTCCAGGTAGGCCTGCTCGGCGGGGCTGATCGTCGCGGGGTCCGGGTCGGCGGGGTCGGCGACCGCGAGCAGGTGGATCCCGGCGACCTCGTCGGGATGGGCGGCGGCGAGGGAGGACGTGGTCCCCGCGCCGAGGTCACCGCCGTGGGCGGCGTACCGGTCGAACCCGAGGGTGTCACGCAGCAGCCGGTGCCAGATCTCGTGGGTGGGCAGGTCCGCGGGCACGGTCGGGCGTTGGGGGGAGCCGGGGAATCCGGGCAGGACGGGGATGACGACGGTGCACGCGTCGGCGGCGTCCCCGCCGTGTGCGGGCGGCGCGGCGAGCCGGCGGGCGAGGGCGACCAGCTCGAGGAACGAGCTGGGCCAGCCGTTGGTCAGGACCAGCGGCAGCCCGCCGATGGTCTCGGCCGGAAACAGCAGGTAGGACACCGGCGTGCCGTTGATGGTGGTGGTGCGCCAGGGCAGGGCGTTGATCGAGGCTTCCCGCGTCGGCCAGTCGAAGCGGGTGGCCCAGGTGTCGGCGAGGCGCCGGACGGTGTCGGTGTCGGTCCCGATCTCCCAGCCGGCCCCCGGCCACCGGGCCGGCCACCGGGTTCCGGCCAGCCGGGCGCGCAGGTCGGCCAGGTCGGCGGCGGTCGTGGTGATCAGGGGGTCGGGCACAGGTTCTCCTCGAGCAGGTCTGCGGTCAGGACCAGGGGCGACGACGGGGTGCGGCTGGCGGGGGCCGCAGCCACGGCGGCCAGAAGCACGGCGGCCACCGCGAGCAGGGCCCGGGTGACGGTGAGGTGAACGCCGAGGACCCCGATCCCGGCGACGGCGACGGCGAACCGCAGCAGCCCCAACCGGGCCGACTCCAGATGCAGGTCGGCGCGGACCGCCGGCAGTCGTCCCGCAAGGCTGGCACTGGCGGGGGCCCTGGCCGTGAACCCGGCGGAGGTGGGCCGCCACGCCGCCACAGACCGACCTGCGTCGACGCTGGCCGACCCGGTCACCGCAGTCACCGGCGGCGCCGGGGATCTACCGGGCCGAGGACCCGGGTCACGGCGAGCCGGACCGCGTCGCGGGTGTCGGCGGTCCGGCCGAGGACGCCCTGCAGGATTGCACCCTCGAGGAGCGCGTCCAATCCGGGCGCGGTCGCCTCATCGGTCACTCCGGACAGCACTCTGCGGCTGTCTGCGGTCCACGCCGCGGTCAGCTCCCGCAAAGCGGGATCGCGCAGTGCGGCCAGGTGCAGCTCGAATCCCAGCACCGCCGACCGGGCAGTTGTGCCCTCCCCGCGGGTGATTCCCACCAAGACATCGACGAGCTCCGCCCGCGAGCCCACCGCGTCAAAGAGGGCGGCAAACCCCGCCGACTCCGCGGCCACATACGCCGTGAACGCGGCAGCGATCAACTCACCCAGCCCGGCGAAGTAATAGGTCACCGACCCCAGCGGCACATCCGCCGCGGCCGCGATCCGCCGGTGCGTCGTCCCCGCGACCCCGCACTCGGCCAACACCTCCAACGCCGCGGCCACGATGTGCTCCCGGCGGTGCGGGTCGGTCCGCCGGGGTCGCCGTGCTGCTGCCCCCTTCACAAGAACAAACGTACACAACTTAATGGCGGGACCGCCACTGCCTCAGGCAGACCGCACGGTCGGCCCTCGGTAGGCGGTCCGGTGGTCGCCGGCGTCAACGGCTACCGATGACGGCACCGGACCCGAGCGGCAGGCCTCAGTCGCGGCGGATGTCGTCAACGGACTCCACCGCCGGTTGGGTGTCCCAACTGGCGAGGAGGGGCAGCATCCGGGTGGTCGCGGAGTCCGGTGGAGCGGTGTAGACGACCAGGCGTTGGTCGGGGTCCTGCGGGGGCGACACGATCTCGATGTCGAAGGCGAGCTCGCCGGCGGCGGGATGGCGGATCCGTTTGGCGACCGAGGCGTAGTCGCGGACGCCCTGGTCGTCCCACCAGCGGGCGACGTCGGCGTCGGCGGCACGGAGGTCGTCGACCAGGGCGTGCAGCCGCCGGTCGTGGGGGCGGCGGCCGGCTTCCCGGCGCAGCGCTCCGACGGAGGCCTCCGCGAACACGTTCCAGTTGATGATCCGCTCGCGGGCGGCTGGGTCGAGGAAGAGGTAGCGGACGAACGAGGTGCCGGGCTCGAGTGGTGACCCGAGGACGGCACGCAGGAGGTGGTTGCGGGCCAGGACGTCACCGCGGTGCCCGAGGAGCAGGACCGGCAGGTGGTCCAGGGCGGTCATCAAACGGAGCAGGCCGGGGTCGGGCCGCTGGACCGCGTCCGCCGGCCGGCCCCGGCGGTGGGGGGCGGGGGCGGCGAGGTCACGCAGGTGGGCGGTCTCGACCTCGTCGAGGCGCAGCGCTCGGGCGAGGGCGTCGAGGACCTCCGCTGAGACGTGGGGTTGGCGGCCCTGCTCGACCCGGCTGTAGTAGTCCGGGCTCAGCCCGGCGAGCACGGCGAGTTCCTCCCGCCGCAGTCCCGGGACCCGCCGCGGACCCGGGAAGGCGTCCATCCCGGCCTGGGCGGGGGTGAGCCGGTCCCGGCGGGCGCGCAGGAACGCCCCGAGGGCGGCGCGGTCACGGGGCACTCCCTCACCGTAGGGGGGGCGGGCGGACTTCCTCGCCGCTGACCTCGGTGGCTCCTACGCCGACATCCGCACCTTCGCAGCCGCCGCCACCGACCTCCTCGACGGCAGGGTCGACATCCTCGTGAACAACGCCGGGATCTACCCGGCGACCTACACCCCGGACCTGCCCGACGCCGACCTGGACGCGATGCTCGCGGTGAACGTCCGCACCCCGCACGTCCTCGTGGGCGCCCTCGCCCCCGCCATGGCCGACCGCGGGTCGGGATCGATCGTCACCATCGGGTCGTGGATGGCCCGGGTCGGGTCCCCGTACGCGCGCTGTACAGAGCCCCGAAGGCCGCCGACGAGCAGCTGATCCGCGCGTGGGCCGCCGAGTTCGGACCCCGCGGGGTCCGCACCGTCGCCCCGGGCGCGACCCTCACCCCGGGCAACGAAGCGGCCCGGGAGGTCCCTCGACCAGTTGACCGCGGGAACCCCGGCCGGGTCGTGATCCGACCCGGCGACGTCGCCCAAGCCGTGGTGTTCCTGGTGTCCGACGACGCGTCGATGATCCACGGCGCCACCCTCGACGTCGACGGCGGCATCTCCGCCACCCGTCTCCACTGATCCGCTGACCGAGCGTCATCCGGGCGGTACCGCTTGCGCCCAGCGGGAACCTGCCGCGGTGACCGCCCCGCCGGCCCTGTCACCGAAGGAGACCACCCGCCCGTGAGCCCCGACTCCCGATCTGTCCGACCTCGACTTCGACGCGACCAGCACCGCCAACAAGGTGGTTGCGGGCATCGACCTGTCCGGGCGATCGGTGGTCGTGACCGGTGCAGCTTCGGGGATCGGGATCGAGACCGCCCGCGCCTTGGCCATGACCGGGGCCGCGGTCACCCTCGCCGTCCGCGACGTGGCCGCGGGGGAGCGGGTCGCCGCCGACATCACTGCCACCGCCGCGAACCCGCGGGTGAACGTGGCCCGGCTGGACCTGGCTGACCTCGCATCGGTCGACGCGTTCACCGAGGCCTGGACCGGTCCGCTGCACGTGCTGATCAACAATGCCGGAATCATGCTCACGCCGCCGCAGTACACCCCACAGGGGTGGGAGCTGCAGTTCGCCGACCAACCACCTCGGGCACTTGGCCCTCGCGGTCGCCCCTGCCTGACGCCCTCGCCGCCGACGGGACCGCCCGGGTCGGGTCGGTGAGCTCCAGCGGTCACGGCAACTCCCCCCGGTGGTGTTCGACGACCTGTTATCCGGTTCCGCCCCTCCGCCGCGGGCCTCGCCTACAGGCAAGTCGAAGACCGCGAACGTCGTGTTTCGCAGTCGAGGCCACGAGGCGGGGGGCCGCGGACGGGATCATCACCAACGCGTGCACGCCCGGCGGGACCTGGACCAACCTCCAACGGCACTGGGGCCGGCGGTGCGCCGCGACCAAGGCCGCGGTGGCCACCGCTGAGCCTGGATCCACCGATGTCGTTGGGGTGATGTACGGGTGGTGGGGGGCGGATGCCCTGCTGAGCAGGAACGATGTGGTGTGTCTAAGGCCACGATCGTCCGCACAGAAGGGCATCCGCGAGATGTCAGCTTCCCATGGTGTCCCGGTGGTGTCGGGGGTCTTCGACGACCCGAATCTGGTGTCGTGCGCGGGGCTGGTCCCGGTGTTGGGGCTGGCCCGCCGGTGTGGGGTGGAGCAGCTGCTCCGGGCCCGGCTGACGGTGTCCGGGTCGGGGTCGGCGGACCCGGCGGGCAAGACGGTCGCGGTGCTCGCGGGGATGGTCGCGGGAGCGGACAGCATCGACGACCTCGGGCTGCTCCGCCACGGGGGGCTGCCCCGGCTGCTGGGACGGGTGTGGGCGCCGTCGACGCTGGGCAGCTTCCTCCGCCAGTTCCGGTTCGGTCATGTCCGTCAGCTCGACGCGGTCGCCGCCCGGCTGCTGCCC
>CAXSIB010000227.1:0-5698 GCA_964237095.1 uncultured Actinomycetales bacterium | reverse complement strand
ACCCGGGTGGCGCCGGCGACGCCGACCTCCGGCCGCCGCACCGCGAGGGCGGCCGCGGCCGCCGGGCGCTGCGCTACCTCGCCTTCCGGGACGAGGCCGACGAGGCGTCGTCCGGGACGGACCGGGACGCGCCCGAGGCGGACGGCGGCGAGCCGGTCCCGGACCCGGACCGCCCGGGCGTGCACGACACCCTCCCCCTGCCGACGGGGGCCCGCCCGGGCCGCCGCCAGGCCGTCCCGTCGTGGGACGAGATCATGTTCGGGCGCAAGGACGAGTGAGCACCGCCGGCCGCGAGGACGAGAGGAGCCGGGCGCCCCGAGGGGTGCCCGGCCCCTCGTCACCGGTGGGTCAGCGGCTGAAGCCGGCGGTCGGCCCGGCCAGCAGCTGGCGCCGGCCGAGGACGTAGAGGACGACGATCGGGATGGTCGTCAGCACGACCGCGGCCAGGACGGCGGGCACGTTGACGCTGTACTGGCCCTGGAACGTCCAAAGGGCGAGGGGCAGCACCCGCGTGTGGGACGCCTGGCTGGCCCGCCCGCCCGACACCGGGGCGATCATCGCCACGTCCAAGCTGGCGCCGGAGCGGATCGAGGCGGTCGGGGAGGCCGGGCTCCCCCTCGTCGTCATCGACGCGATCAGCCCGCCGCGTGCCGAGGTCACCAGCGTGGGCTCCACCAACTTCGCCGGCGGCCTCTCGGCGGCGACCCACCTGGTCGGGCTGGGGCACCGCCGCATCGGCTTCATCGGCGGTCAGCGGTCGGCCGCCTGCAGCCAGGGTCGCCTCGCCGGCTACCGGACCGGGCTCGAGCAGGCCGGTGTCGACCCCGATCCCGACCTCGTCTCGTACGGGGAGTTCAGCTGGGACAGCGGTCTCGAGCACGGCGCCGCCCTGCTGGACCGGCCCGTGCCGCCCACCGCGGTCTTCGCCGCCAGCGACGCGACGGCGCTCGGGGTGCTCGAGGCGGCGCGGCGGCGCGGGCTGCGGGTGCCCGAGGACCTCAGCATGGTCGGCTTCGACGACACCTACCTCGCCGCCTGGTCCAACCCCCCGCTGACGACGGTCAACCAGCCCCTGCAGGACATGGGCGCGGTCGCGCTGCGCACGCTGCTCCGCCTCGCCGCGGGCGAGAGCCTGGACTCCCACCACGTCGAGCTGGCGACACGCCTCGTGGTCCGCGGGTCCACCGCGGCGCCCCGCCGGGACGGCTGAACGCGGCCGGCTGAGCCACGGGACGGCCGGACACCGGACGGGCGAGCCCGGGACGGCCGACCCGCGGGCGGCGCTCAGGCCGTGACGCTCAGCCCGTCGTGGAGGAGGGTCAGGTCGCCGCAGGTCACCGCGCGGGCGGAGTCGATCAGCCGGCGGTCCCGCGGGAGTGTGGCGTGCAGGACGTCGCGGGCCCCGTTGCGGGCGGTGGTGCCGGTGAGCACGACGAAGGTCCGCGTCACCGTGTAGTGCCGCCGGTCGGCCGGGTAGGGGGCGTTCAGCCCCGTCAGCCCGGGCCGGTCGCCCGGGCCGAGACAGCCGATCCCGGTGCCGTACCCGGTGAACCCGACGTCGAAGGTGTACCTCGCGCCCCGGGTATCGGTCACCTGGTGGATCCCGCAGGCCACGACCGTCTCGAGGTCGATCGACCGGCCGTCGGAGACCAGCAGCACCGGCTGGGACGTCGGGGTCGGGCGGGCGACCAGCACCGACCGCGCGATCGGGCTGGCCGACCGGTACACGGTGTCGAAGGTGGCGCCCGACGCGGTGGTGACCCCGATGAGGACACTCCCGTCGGCCTGCAGCCGCATCCACAGCAGGTCCGCGCGGCCGTCGCCGTCGACGTCGATCGTGGTCCGCCGCTTCGCCCCGGCCGGGACGCCGCCGCCGGTCGCCGGACATCCCGCCGACCTCGGGGCGGCGCTCACGGCGGCGGGCACCGACGGCGTGGTCGGAGTCCCGGTTGCGGAAGCGCTGGCGGTCGCGGGGGTGGTCGGGGTCGCGGGGGCGCCGGCGGTCGTCGTCGCGGTGCTCGCGGCCGTCGCGGTGGCCGTCGTCGCCGTCGCCGTCGCCGTCGACGACGCGGTGGCGGCGGACGGGGCGGTCGTGGCGACCACCGGGCCGGAGACCGCACCCGGGCTGCTCACCGAGACCCCGGCCGGTCCGCCGGAGGCCGCCGTGGTCACCGGCCCGGTGCTCGCACAGCCGGCCGCCGCGAGCACGGCCGCCGCCGCACCGGCGGTCATCCACCGCAGACCCGTCACTGGAGGTCCCCCCGTCCGGCGGTCACCGCGCACCCGCGGGCCGCTCCGTGTCGACGTGGGCGACCACCGCCCACCCCTGGTACGAGTCGGTCGGGCGCGGGTTGGTTCGCCGTGCGGCGGATCGGTCGCCGGGCGGCCGGAGCCGCAGGGTCGGCGTCAGCCCCGGACGGTCACGTCCACCGGGCCGACCGGGGTGGAACCGACGGCCATCGACAGGGCCCGGGAGAACGCCAGGGCCTGCACGACCGCGTCGGAGCCGTCCGCGGCGGCGGACACCCGCACGGTGAAGTCCTCGATCTCCAACGTGCCGGAGTAGCCGTGGTCGGCGTCGCACTCGGGGTCGGCGCACCCGGCCGGCTCGAGGTCGAGGTGCCCTCCACCCCAGCCGACGGACAGCACGACCTCCAGCGGCAGCGCGCCGCGGACGTGCTTGGACGGCCGCGCGAAGACCCGGTCGACCACGACCGGCCCGATCCTGTGCAGCGGCACCGTCTCGGTCGACGCCGACGCGTAGGCCACGTTCACCTCGTCGTCGGCGTCGTGCTCGTCGACGTGGACCACGACGAGGCGCCGCGGGGTCAGCGCCAGCACCGAGAGGTGCCGGAACACCCCGTCGGTGTCGAGGGTCGGCTCGTGGTGGACGAGGGCGGCGTCCACCGGTTCGTCGCCGAGGGCGAGGTCGAGGGCGTCCAGCACCACGTCCGGGTAGTACCCGGTCTCGACCACCGCCGCGACGAGGTCCTGGTGCCCCCTGGGCATCGATGTCACGGCGGCCATCCTGGCACCGGCTCGACCGGCCTGTCCGACGCTCGCCGGACCTGTCCCGTGCCCGGCGCCACGGAGCGCGCCGGCGAGGTCGGGCCGGGTCCGCCGGCGCGGTCTCAGCCGGTCTCGACGGGCAGCTGCCGGCGGTACCAGTCCGGGCGCTGGTCGAGGTCGGTGAGGGTCGCGTCGGCCCGCAGCACGGTGAGTCCCTGCGACGACACCAGCGTCGGGTTGAGGTGCAGCTCCGCGACCCCGGGCAGCGCCTCGGCCAGCGCGCTGACCCGGTGCACGAGGTCGCGCAGCGCCAGCACGTCGACCGGCTCCCCGCCGCGGTAGCCGAACAGCAGCGGCGCCGCCCGGATGCTCCGGATCATGGTGTCGACCTCGCGGTCGGTCATCGGCGGGATGCCGTAGGACCGGTCGCCGAGCAGCTCGGTGGCGACCCCGCCGATCCCGAAGGACAGCACGGGGCCGAAGGCACGGTCCTGGCGCAGGTCGATCGCGACCGGCACCCCGGGCGGGGCCTGCGCCTGTACGACGAGCTGGGCCCGGCGGGCGTCGCCGTAGTCCTCGGTCATCGAGACGAACGCCTCGCGCAGGTCGTCCTCGGTGGCGATGTTGCGCCAGACGTCGCGCTGGTCCGGGCTCGAGCGCAGCCGCCACGCCGTCGCCTTGAGGACCACCGAGCCGTGCCCGAACACCCGCAGCCGGTTCGCCGCGGCGACCGCGCCGTCGGCGTCGGTGACCGGCACCGACTGGGCCACGACGATCCCGAAGCAGGCGAGCAGCTCGCGCAGGTCGTCGTCGCCGATGGCCCGCGGGACCGTCGGGGACCCGGTGAGGGACGGGTGCCGGATGTCCGACCCGGCCGCCCACGTCGAACGGGTCGGGGCCCACCGCGGCCGCCCCCCGGACCGCTCCTCCCCCGCGCCATCGCTGTCACCCACCGCGCCGTCCCCCACGCCGTCCCCCTCGACAGCGCCGTCGCCGGCGCCGTCGCCGGCGAACCCGGGGATGCCGGCCGCCGTCCGGAGGAGGTCGGTGTGCGCCCGCAGACCGGTCAGCACCGTCCGCGCCGCGGCCACGTCGACCCGCTCGAGGGCGGGCACCACGCCGACGGGCTGGGCCCGCCAGCGGGCGTAGCGGATCACCGAGACCAGCGCCCGCAGGCCGTCCTCCGCGGTCGGGAACAGCGGGAACGGCATCCGCGCGACCGCGGGGGCACCGGCGCCGCGGCCGCCCGCGACGACCGGCGACCCGCTCGCACGTCCGGGCGAGCCCCCGGGGTCGTGCTCGTCGCCGAGGAACGCCAGCACCACCGCGGTCCCCGTGGCCGCGGCGTCCGAGCCGAGGGCCGCGATGCTGGCGGCGACCGCGACCCGGTCGATGCCCAGCGTCGGGGCGACGAAGCACACGACGCCGCCGACCTCGGGGTCGCCGACCGCGGCCCGCAGCGCCTCCCCCCACGCCCCCGCGGCCGCGTCGGCCCGGATGATGTGCGGGGCCAGGCCCGGGTTGAGCCCCGCCCGGCTGGCGGCGTCGGCGATCGACCGGCTGTGCGACGCGGAGTTCCCGATGACCGCGATGCGGCTGCCGATGGGCAGCGGCTGCCCGGCGAGCACCGACGCGACGTCGAAGAGCTCCCCGACGGTGTCGACGAGGATCACCCCGGCCTCGGCGAAGACGGCCTCGACCTCCTCCCGCGCCGCGACGACGGACCCGCCGGGAGTCGCGACCGGCACGTCGGGCTGGGTCCGTCCGACCCGGACGGCGACCACGGGCTTGCGGCGCCCGGTCCGGCGGGCGAGGCGGGTGAACTTGCGCGGGTTGCCGATCGAGTCCGGGTAGAGCAGGACGACGTCGGTGCCCGGGTCGTCGTCCCAGTACTGCAGGAGGTCGTTGACGGACACGTCGACCCGGTTGCCGGCCGAGACGAAGCTCGACAGCCCGATCCCGCGGGCCGACATCTGGGCGAGGATCCCGGACCCGAGCGCGCCGGACTGGGTGAACATCGCGACCCGCCCGGGCGGCGGGATCACCGGCGCGAGGGAGGCGTTCAGGGCGACCGCGGGGTCGGCGTTGACCACCCCGAGCGACGCCGGCCCGACCACCCGCATGCCGTACCGGCGGGTCGCGGCGAGCAGCGCGGTCTGCCGCTCGAGCCCCTCGGGGCCGCCGTCGGCGAACCCGCGCGAACAGATCACCAGTGAGTGCACGCCTTTCGCGGCGGCGTCCTCGACGATCCCGGCCACCTCCTCGGCGGGGACGGCGATGACCGCGAGGTCGACGACGCCGGGGACGTCGCGCAGCGAGGAGAACGCGGGCAGCCCCGCGACGACCGCGGCCTCCCGGTTGACCGGGTAGACCGGCACCGCGACGTCGCCGGCGACGAGGTTGCGGACGAGCTCGTGGCCGACCTTGCCCATCTCCCGGCTGGCGCCGACGACCGCGACCCCGGCGGGGCGGAGGAGGCGCTCGATCGACCGGGCCTCGGCGCGCTGCTCGCGGGCCTCGGTGACCGCGACGGAGTCCGCGGTCGGGTCGAGGGCGAAGTCGAGCACCACGACGTCCTCGGGCTCACCCTCGAAGGTGACGAGGTCGGCGGTGGGCCGCTCGGTGATCCGGTAGCCGGCGTCGGCGAGCACGCGGAGCATCCGGGTGTTGCGCGGCAGGACCTGCGCGA
>CAXSIB010000226.1:0-5698 GCA_964237095.1 uncultured Actinomycetales bacterium | reverse complement strand
CAGCAGGTTGACCCCGCGGGCCTGCAGGAGTGCGAGCGCCGCCCGGGTCCGCTCACCCGGTGACAGGGACGACACCACGCGCAGGACGTGCGCCGCGCGGAGGCCGAACTTCGCCAGCAGGGTGCGCACCTCGGCGTCGGGCAGGTCGGGGAGCAGCCGCCCGAAGGTGTCGGCCAGGCGGGAGTCGCCGGTGAACAGCGCCCGCGCCTGGTCGACCTCACCGACGACGACCCCGGACCCGAGGGACTGCCGGCCCGAGCTGAGCGGCAGCCGCCCGAGCAGGGCCGCGAGCAGGGTGGACTTCCCGCCCCCGTTGGGACCCGTGACGACGACCCGGTCGGCCCAGTCGATCTGGAGGTCCACCGGGCCGAGGGTGAAGTCGCCGCGCCGGACCACGGCGTCGGCCAGCGACGCCACCACCGCGCCGGACCGCGGCGCGGCCGCGATCGTCAGCTGGAGCTCCCACTCCTTGCGCGGCTCCTCGACGGTGTCCATCCGCTCCAGCAGCTTCTCGCTCTGGCGGACCTTGCTGGCCTGCTTCTCGGTCCGGTTGATCTTGTAGTTGCGCTGGGCGGTGTCGTGGTCCTTGGGACTCTTCTTCAAGGCCTTCACGCCCTGCTCGCTCCAGGACCGCTGCTCGCGGATCCGCGACTCGAGCCCGGACCGCTTGTCGGCGTACTCCTCGAACGCCTCGCGGGCGTGCCGGCGGGCCGTCTCCCGCTCGGCCAGGTAGGCCTCGTAGCCGCCGTCGTAGACGCCGACCTGCTGCTGGGCCAGGTCGAGCTCGACGATCCGGGTCACCGTCCGGGCCAGGAACTCCCGGTCGTGGCTGACCAGCACGACCCCGGACCGCAGGCCGCCCACGAACTCCTCCAGCTGGGCCAGGCCGTCCAGGTCGAGGTCGTTGGTCGGCTCGTCGAGCCCGGACAGGTCGTAGCGGGAGAGCAGCAACGACGCCAGCTGGGCCCGCGACGCCTGCCCGCCGGACAGCGTGGGCAGCGTCGCGTCGAGGTCGACCCCCAGCCCCAGCTGGCTCACGACGGCGGCGGCCCGCTCGTCGAAGTCCGCGCCGCCGAGACCCAGCCAGCGCTCGAGGGCGTCGGCGTAGGCGTCCTCGGAACCCGGCGCGCCGTCGCCGAGCGCGGCCGCGGCGGTGTCCATCGCGGCGGTCGCGGCGCTCACGCCGGTCCGGCGGCCCAGGAACGCGAGCACGGTCTCCCCGGGACGGCGGTCGGGCTCCTGCGGCAGGTACCCCACGGTGGCCGAGCGCGGAGACAGGGTGACCGAGCCCTCCAGCGGCGGCTCGAGGCCGGCCAGGATCCGCAGCAGGGTGGACTTCCCGGCCCCGTTGGCCCCGACGAGACCGACGACGTCGCCCGGGGCCACCACGAGGTCGAGGCCGGAGAAGAGGGTGCGCTCGCCGTGGCCGGCGGCCAGTCCACGGGCCACCAGGGTCGCTGCCACCCCTCGACGCTACGGCGCGCGGTCGCGACGTGGGACGGGTTTGCCACCGGCGACCCGGCGGTCGACCATCGCTCACCGACGATCCGGTGAGCCACCACCGGCCGTCCGGGCCGGGCCCCGAAGCGCCGGAGGGGACGACCGCGATCGCGGTCGTCCCCTCGGTGGCGTGCTCGGCGGGCGCCGCCCCGCCGGTCAGGCGGTCAGCTCTTGAAGACGTCCTTGATCTTCTCGCCGGCCTGCTTGAGATTGCCCTTGGCCTCGTCCTGCTGGCCCTCCGCCTTCAGGTCCTGGTCGTCGGTGGCGTCCCCGACGGCCTGCTTGCCCTTGCCCTGCAGCTCTTCGCTCTTGTTGCTGATCTTGTCGCCCAGGCTCATGGTGCGTTCCTCTCGTGGTCGGCCGGCCCGTCGGTGGGCCGGTCACGTCTCATGGTCGGCCGCCGGCGGCGCCGGCGCACTGTGACGGCCGGCGGCGCCGGCGCAGTGCGGCGGCGCGTCCCTGCTCAGGAGGTGGCGGGGTCCGTGTCGTCGGCGGTGTCGGTGGGCAGGTGCACGTCGTCGACGTTGACGTCGACGGTGGTGACGGTCAGACCGGTCATCCGGCCCACCGCGGAGATCACGTTGGCGCGGACCGCGGCGGCGACGTCCTGGATGGCGACGCCGTACTCCGCGGTCAGGTCGACCACGACCGTGGCCTCGGCCGGCCCGACCTCCACCGAGACGCCCTGGGTGACCGACGGGGCGGTCGACCCGGGGAGCCGGCTGCGCAGCGAGCTGATCGCGTTCGCGGCACCGCCGCCGACCCGGTACACCCCGGACACGTCGGTGGCCGCCATGCCGGCGATCTTCTGCACGACGCCGTCCGCGATGGTGGTCGTGCCCTCGCCGGTGATCAGCGCCGGAGCGGTGGACCTCGCGGCGACGGCCGACGCGCTCTTCGCGCCGGGGACGCTCGCGGGGGTGGGCTGGGTGGTCATCTGGTCGACATCCTTCCTGCCGGGGACGGCGACGCGGCTGCTGCCGCCGTCGGTGTGGTGCGGTACCCGACCATGATCGCGCGGTTGCGGCGGCGTAGCCGAGGCGATCTCGCGGCGCGCGTCCCCCGGGTCCCCCCGAGCCCTCCGGGTCCCACGGGTCAACGGGGCGGGGCGGCCTCGGGGACGGTGTCGGTCGTGACCTCGACCTCCTCGCGGTCCAGCACCTCGGTGACGGTCGCCGACGTCGTGACCGTCCTGACGTCGACCACGACCCGCTCGACCGGACGCACCCGGAACGTGACCACGGGCACCTCCTCGTGAAGCACGATCACCAGCGGCAGCACGGCCGACCGGCCCGGGTCGTCGGCGACGCCCGGGCCGACCGGGACCCGCTCGACCTCGAGGACCTCGCGGCGGACCTCGACCGGCACCGTCCGGGTCTCGGTGACGACCCGGCGGCTGAACCGCGTTCGCTCGGACACCGCGCGCTCGACCGACACCCGCAGCCGCTGTTCGTGGCGGACCACCTCGACGGGGCCGGTCACCGTCGTGGTCGGCACATCGGAGGCATCAGGGACGTCGGCATCAGCGATCGGCGCCGCGGCAGCCGGTGTCGTCACCCTCGGACCTCCTTCGACGGACGTGTCCGTCCAGGCTCACCCGTGCGGCCCGCCCCGGCAAGCCCGACTCGGCGAGGCTCGGCCGGGCTCGGCCGGGTCGGCGGGGGTCAGCCGGGCTCGGCCTCGCTGAACCGGGACTCGTCCGCCGGCACCAGCCCGAGGGACACGACCGGGCGCGGGGACACCAGGTCCGTCAGGTAGCCCATCGCGACGGCCCAGCGGTTGGCTGTCCGCGGCAGGGCGTAGAGGTGGTAGCCGCGGGTCACGACCTTGGCCGGGAAGCCGGCGAGGTGGACGCCGAAGGGGTCGGCGACCGCGAAGTGCGGCCCGAGGTCGACGACGAGCCCCAGGTCGTGGTGCCGGTAGTCCTTCGCGGTCCCGATCCCCAGGCTCGCGGCGACGTTGCGGGCCAGGGCGTGGCCCTGGCGGGTGGCGTGCTGGGCGGTCGGCGCGGTCACCTGCCCCGGCTTGGTCAGGTCCGGCACCGCGGCGGCGTCACCGGCGGCGAACACCCCCGGGCGCCCGGGCACCGCGAGGTCGGGGCCGACGACGAGGCGGCCCTTCTCCACCGGGAGGCCGAGGCGCCCGACCAGCGGGCTGGCGGTCACCCCCGTGACCCAGGCGACGGTCCGGGTGGGGACGACCGAGCCGTCGGTGAGGACCACCCGGTCGGCCTCGACGCGGGTGAGGCTCGTGCCGAGGCGCACGTCGATGCCGCGGTCACGCAGCACCGCCAGCGCCCGGTCCCCGAGACGCGACCCGACCTCGGGCATGACCCGGTCGGCGGTGTCCAGCAGCAGGAACCGCACCGCCGACGACGAGGTGCCGCGGCGGCGGGTGGCCTCGTCGGCCAGCGCCCGGAGCTGGGCGACCAGCTCCGTGCCGCCGTAGGAGGCCCCGACGACGACCACGGTCCGGCGGGCGTCGCGCGCCGGGCCGGGCGGCTCCGCGGCCGCGGTCGCCAGCTGGTCGAGGAGGTGGTCGCGCAGGTAGACGGCCTCCGCGAGGGTCTTCAGCCCGCGCCCGTGCTCGGCGAGGCCGGGGACGTCGGACAGCCGGGTCACCGAGCCCGGGGTGAGCACGAGCCGGTCCCAGTCCAGGGTCCGGGAGCCGGCGCCGCGCGCGCTGTACGTCAGCGTGTGCCCGGCGAGGTCGACGGACTCCACCAGGCCGGGGACGAGCCCGACGCCGGGCAGCGCGGCCGCCAGCGGGATCGCGACCGAGCGCGGGTCGAGCACCCCGCCGGCGACATCGGGCAGCAGCGAGGTGTACAGCAGGTAGTCCTCGGGGGAGACGAGGGTGACCTCGGCCGGGTCGGAGTGGCGGCGCAGGGTCCGGGAGAGCCTCCGCGCGCACTCGAAACCGGCGAACCCGCTGCCGACCACGACGACCCGCGCCGGCCGGTCCGCCCGACCCGCGACCCGCTCGTCCTCGTCCGCCACCACTGCTGCCCCCTGACGACACCCCGCCGCGAGCCCTCGTGGCCCTCGACCCGTGGGAGCTCCCACTCGCGGGGAGCTCCGACCCGCGGGAGCTCCGACCTGTGGGAAACGGTAGGGCGGGCCGTCCGGGTCGGCGCGGCCGGGTCCCGCGCCGGTGGTCCGGCGGTCCGGTGGTCCCGCCCCGGTTCGCCGCGCCGGTCCCGGTCCCGCCGGGTGGACACGGGATCGGGACCGGGCACGGCAGCCGGTCCGGGACACGGCACGGGAGGTCCGGATGGCGGTCGGGGACACGGTGGCCGGACGCGGACTTGACGAAGCGGGCGGACCGGGCGGACCGGGCGGAGCGGACGGACCGGGCGGGGTGCGGCGCAACCTGATCACGTTGGGCGTCTACCTGCTGTTCGACGGCCTCGCGGGGTTCTCCCGGACGCCTGGGTCCTCCTCGTCCTCCGCTTCGTCGCGGGCACCGGCATCGGAGGCGGGTACGCGGCCATCAACTCCGCGATCGACGAGCTGATCCCCACGCGCCACCGCGGCCGGGTCGACATCTCGATCAACGGCACCTACTGGGCGGGCGCGGCGATCGCGGCCGCGAGCAGCCTGGCGCTGTCGGACACGGGGTTCCTGCCGTCGACATCGGCTGGCGGGCGTGCCTGGTCATCGGGCCGGTGATCGGGGCCGCGCTGATGGCGGTCGGCGGCATCGTCGAGATCGTCCCGGGGGTCGCCGCCGAGGGCAAGAGCCTGGAGGACGTCGCGACCCCGCTGTCCGCCGTCGGCCGGCCCGCCGCCGCCACCGGCTGAGCGGACCGCGTGGGTGGGGGCACCCGCCGCGTCGGGCAGGATCAGCGCATGGTCATCGTCTTGGGTTACTTCGTGGTCGACCCCGCCGAGCGGGAGGGCTTCATGGCCGCCGCCCAGCTGCACGCGGTGGCGTCGCGGCAGGACGAGGGCTGCGTGGAGTTCACGATCGCCGCGGACAGCTCCGAGCCCGGGCGGGTCACCTACGTCGAGGTGTGGCGGTCGGCCGAGCTCCTGGCCGAGCACGGCCACGCCACCACGCGGCGCAACCTCGCGCCGAACCCGGTCGAGGTCATCGACCGCGAGTTCCTCGTCTACGACGCCAGCGAGCCCCGCCCGCTCTGAGTCCCCCGGTCCGAGTCGGAGCCGCTCCGGGCCCGGGACGGCCGGTGCGCGCCC
>CAXSIB010000225.1:0-5779 GCA_964237095.1 uncultured Actinomycetales bacterium | reverse complement strand
GCCGTCCGGCCACTGGCCCACCCACCAGCGGCGGGCGGCGACCGCGTCCTCGACGACGTCGACGGCCGCGGGGGAGTCGAGGCCGGCCGCGGTGAGGTCGTGCACGACCGCGGCGCGGGCCTGCAGCAGCGCCACCTCCGCGGCCGGCCCGGAGCTCGGGGAGGGGTCGTCCGGGCGGGGTGTCTCGTCGTCGGGCACGGCTCATCCTCCCGCGGGCTCGGGCGCGGAGATGCACCGGACAGCAGCCACGGCGTTCGGGATGTGGTGACCGCACGTCACCGGGGCGGGTGCGGCGCTGCTCGACACGCCCATCCGGGACCAGATATGTCACCCAACGTCACCGTGAGCGACTTTCACGCCTGTAATTATGTGGATGATCGTGCGTGTCGCACTTGACTCTGGGCACTGTGGTCGTCACACGGCTCCCGCCAGCCTCAGGAGTCACGTCCGTCACGACCCGCAGGAGTGCCCACGTGCTTTCTCGTGCCCTGGCCGTCTCGGCCGCCACCTGTCTCGCGCTGACCGGGGTCATGACCGGTGCCGATCCGAGCCTCGCGGCCGCACCGGCCCGGGCCCGGACGACAGCCCGGACGACGGCGACCGCGTCGACGTCGCCCTCGACGGCGGCGGCGGCCACCGCCGCGCTGCGCCACGGGGGCCGGGTCGTCGTGTACGCGGGGCTGGCGGTGACCGTCCCGGCGTCGTGGCCGGTGTACGACCTCGCGGCCCACCCCGCGACCTGCGTGCGTTGGGACCGGCACGCGGTCTACCTGGGCACTCCCGGCGCCGACCAGGCCTGCCCCGCCCACCTCGTCGGACGGACCGAGGCGGTCCTCGTCACACCGGCGGCGACCACGGCGGTGGGCGCCGCGGCCCGGAGCGACGCCCCCGCGGTGGCGGCCGTCGCGGGCCGCGTCCCGGCGACGGCGGTCTCCACCGCCGCCCACCAGATCGGGATCGCCGTCACCGGCACGGGCGCCGACCTCACCGTGACGTGGGGGGCGGACCCCGTCCTGGCCCGGGCCGTCGCCGCCGGGGTGACGCGGCGGCCCTCGACCGGCACCGCCGCGACCGGCACCACCGCGACCCGGGGCGTGACCACCCTCGGGTCGGCCGTGGTCCGGTACCCCCTCGGCCGCACCTCGACGATGCTGCAGGGCCTGGCGTTCGACACCTGCTCGACCCCGTCGGTGGCCGCGATGGCGGCGTGGCGGCGATCCCGGTACCGCGGCGTCGGGGTCTACATCGGCGGGGCGAACCGGGCCTGTGGCGACGGCAACCTGTCCGCGTCGTGGCTCGGGGCGGTCGTCGCCCACCAAAGCTGGAAGGTCCTGCCGATCTACGTCGGGCTGCAGGCGCCGTGCTCGAGCGCCGCCTTCGCCCGGACGAGCGAGGACCCCGCGACCGCCTACGGCCAGGGCGTCGCCGGCGCCGTGGACGCCGTGACCGAGGCGCGGTCCTTCGGGCTGCTGCCGGGCAGCGCGATCTACGACGACATGGAGGGCTACGGCGGCTCCGGGCGCTGCTCGGCCGGCGTCCTCAGCTACGTGTCGGGCTGGACGAGCGGCCTGCACGGCGCCGGGTACTCCGCCGGGGTCTACTCCTCGGGCGCCTCCGGGATCCACGACCTCGGCCGCAACTTCTGGAACACCGCGTACCTGATGCCCGATCTCGTGTGGACCGCCCGCTGGGACGGCGTCGCGTCCACCACCGAGCGGAACCTGTCCTCGGCGGAGTTCTCCCAGCACCAGCGGCTCAAGCAGTACGCGGGGGACCACGTCGAGCGGTTCGGCGGCTACTCGATCGACATCGACAGCGACGCCGTCGACGCCGCGGTGTCCACCGTCGGCTACCGGGTGCACGTCCGGCACTCGACGTCCTCCTACGGCGGTCCGGTCGGGTCGGCCGCTATGCGGCACAGTCTCGCCGCCGGGGTGGCGGTCACCGCGACCTGCTGGCTGCGGGGCACCCGCGCCCGCGTCCGGGCGGCCTGGTACCTGCTCACCGACGGCACCTGGGTCGCCCGGTCGGCCCTCGCTCTGGGTGGGCAGGCGCCGCCCGAGTGCGGCCTGCTCTACACGACCTGGGCCGCGGTCCCGGCCCGGAGCGGCCCCAGCACCCGCCACCCCGTCGGGGCGGTCGTGCCGGCGGACAACGGGGCCTGGGTCTCCTGCCAGGTCAGCAGCCAGCGGGTCAGGACGTCACGGATCTGGGACCGGCTGCGGTCCGGGCTCTGGGTGCCGGACTACTACCTGAACACCCCGGGCCACTCGGCGTTCTCCGGCAACATCCCGCGCTGCTGACCCTCCGAGCCGACGAGGTCGGTCCCCGTCGACCCCGTCGACCTCGTCCACCGGCGGCATCAACCTCGGCCGCGGTCGGCGGGCCCGTCCCCGAAGTCGGGGATGGTCAGCCGGGCGCCGCCCTGACGGGCGGAGTCGTACGCCACCACGCCCGGGAGGGTGAACCGGGCCGCCTTCCAGGCGTCGACCGGAGGCCGGGTCCCGGTGGTGACGGCGCGGACGAAGTCGTCGGCCAGGAAGTGGTGGCTGCCCTCGTGCCCGTTGGGGGCGCCCTCGAACTCCTTCGGCAGCCGTGAGCGGTCCTGGACGGGCGCGGTGCCCGAGGCGAAGCTCTGCATCAGGGCCGGGTCGACATCGGTGAAACCGTCGGGAATCTGCTCGCTCTGCGTGAAGAAGAGCTCGCTGATGTCGCGGGTCTCACCCTTGGCGTAGTCATCGCCCGCGGTCTTGACGCTCAGCGTCGCGCCGTGGCCGGACTGCTCGAAGACCTGCTCGGTACCGTAGAACCGGAAGCGGGACTCGTGGCCGCTCCAGTAGCCGACGCGGCGGAACTCGTTGGTGCGCATGGTGCCGCCGTCGGCGAGCTCGAACAGCGCGGTCATGTTCGAGAAGTCGTTGCCCCACCGGGAGACGTCGGCGTCGAACACACCGTCCCCGCGGTCGTCGTGGATCCCGAGGCAGCTCACCGACGTCGCGTACGTCGGTAGCGCGCCGAGGACCCCACCGATGGCGTGCGTGGGGTACAGCATCGGCGGGTAGCTGGCGGTGGACTTCCAGGCGTCGCCGCCGCTGTACCGATAGGCGGCGTAGAAGCCGTTGTCCATGTCGTGGACGTAGTCGCCCTCGGAGTAGAAGACCCGCCCGAAGGCGCCGTCGGCGATCTGGGCCCGAGCCCACACCACCGCCGGGTTGTGGTAGCTGGTCTCGCCCATCATGTAGACTAGGCCGGTCTCCCGGACCTTCATCACGATCGCCTCGATCTCCTCGACGCTGATCGCCATCGGGACCGCGGAGTAGACGTTCTTACCGGCATCGAGAGCCTGCAGGACGATCGGGCCGTGGGTCCAGCGCTGCGTCATGACCGCGACGGAGTCGACGTCGGAGGCCAACATCTCCTCCAGGCTGGCGAAGCTCCCCGCCAGGCCGTGGCGCTCGACGTGCGCTGCGGCGCGCTCGGGCACCACGTCGGTGACCCAGACCTCCTCGACGTCGGGGTGCAGCTGCCACAGGGCGATGAAGCTCCGAGCGAACTGCCCGGTGCCGATGACGCCGATCTTCATGATCCGGCCTCTCTGTCCTGGTGATCGAGATGGTGTCCTCGCGCTGCGGGTGGCCGACGTCGCCACCGCCTCACCGTGGGCACCCAGCCTGGACGCTCACCGCCGGGGTGGACGACGACCTCCGGTCCCGGTGCTCAGTCCCCGTCGACCCCGTCGACCCCGTCGACCTCGTCCACCGGCGGCAGCAGCGTCTCGATGTCGGGGCCGAGGACGTCGTCGGCGTCGACGATCCGGTAGGAGTAGCCCTGCTCGGCCAGGAAACGCTGGCGGTGCGCGGCGAACTCGGTGTCCGCGGTGTCGCGGGCGACGACCGCGTAGAAGTGGGCCGTGCGCCCGTCGTGCTTGGGGCGCAGGAGACGGCCGAGGCGCTGGGCCTCCTCCTGGCGGGAGCCGAAGCTGCCCGACACCTGGATCGCGACCGAGGCCTCGGGCAGGTCGATCGAGAAGTTCGCGACCTTCGACACCACCAGGCAGGTGATCTCCCCGGTGCGGAACGCCGAGAACAGCCGCTGGCGCTCGGGCACCGAGGTGTCCCCGGTGATCACCGGGACCCCGAGCCGTTCGCCCAGGGTGGCCAGCTGGTCGAGGTACTGCCCGATGACCAGCGTCGGGTCGCCGGCGTGGCGCTCGACCAGCTTCGCGACGACCGCGTTCTTGGTCGCCGCCGTCGCGGCGAGGCGGTAGCGGTCCTCCGGCTCGGCGGTCGCGTAGAGCAGCCGCTCGTGGTCGGTGAGGGTCACCCGGACCTCGACGCAGTCGGCCGGGGCGATCCAGCCCTGGGCCTCGATGTCCTTCCAGGGCGCGTCGAACCGCTTGGGCCCGATGAGGCTGAACACGTCGCCCTCGCGGCCGTCCTCGCGCACGAGGGTCGCGGTCAACCCGAGGCGGCGGCGGGCCTGCAGGTCCGCGGTCATCCGGAAGATCGGCGCCGGCAGCAGGTGCACCTCGTCGTAGAGGACGAGGCCCCAGTCGCGGGCGTCGAACAGCTCGAGGTGGCTGTAGACGCCCTTCCGACGTGTGGTCATCACCTGGTAGGTGGCAATGGTGACCGGCCGGATGTCCTTGCGCTGACCGGAGTACTCCCCGATCTCGTCGTCGGTGAGCGACGTCCGCGCGAGCAGCTCCGAGCGCCACTGGCGCGCCGACACGGTGTTGGTCACGAGGATCAGCGTGGTCGCGCCGGCCTTCGCCATCGCCGCCGCGCCGACGATCGTCTTGCCCGACCCGCACGGCAGCACGACCACCCCGGACCCGCCGGCCCAGAAGTCCTCGACCGCCTGCTCCTGGTAGGGCCGCATGGTCCAGCCGTCCAGGACGAGGGAGATCGCGTGCGCCTCGCCGTCGACGTAGCCGGCCAGGTCCTCCACGGGCCAGCCGAGCTTCAGCAGCACCTGCTTGAGGTTCCCGCGCTCGGAGGCGTGCACCGGGACGGTGTCGGCGTCGAGGCGGTCACCGACGAGGGGGGCGACCCGCTTGGAGCGCAGGACCTCCTCGAACACCATCCGGTCGAGGGCGTGCAGGACCAGGCCGTGGACGGGGTCCTTCTCGAGGCGGAGGCGGCCGTAGCGGTCCATTGTCTCGGCGATGTCGACCAGCAGCGAGTGCGGCACCGGGTAGCGCGACCACTTGAGCAGGCTGTCGACGACGCCCTCCGCGTCGTGGCCGGCGGCGCGTGCGTTCCACAGGCCGAGGGGGGTCAGCCGATAGGTGTGCACGTGCTCCGGGGAGCGCTCGAGCTCGGCGAACGGGGCGATCTCGCGCCGGCACGCGGGGGCGTCGGCGTGGTCGACCTCCAGCAGCAGGGTGCGGTCGCTCTGCACGATCAGGGGGCCGTCGGTCACGTCAGGAAGAACCCGGATCGGCGGCGGGCTGTTCCGTGGGTGGGACGCCTGCGGTCGTCCCGGGCGCGTCGGCGGCGCCGTCCGGGATGGTGCCGAAGCCGTCGTCGTCGACGAGGGCGGCGGCGGTGATCCGGTGCAGGGCGAACGTCCGCATCTTCGCGTCGCGGCGGTCGAGGGCGGTCAGGACGCCGCCGTCGATGCGCACCGGCTCGACGATCCGCTCCCCGACGGTGCCGGTGGAGTCGGTGTAGCCGATCCACACCGGCAGCCCCGGCTCGGGCCGCCGCGCCGTCGACGTGCCCAGGCGGCTCACCGGCTTCGACTCGTCGCCGCCGAGCGCGCGGCGCAGCACCGC
>CAXSIB010000224.1:0-5783 GCA_964237095.1 uncultured Actinomycetales bacterium | reverse complement strand
AGATGTTCCCCCAGCAGACACAGCTGATCCGGTACGGGCCGCCGGCGTGCAGGGGCGGCGGGACCGCGTCGCGGGTGGCGGGATCGCGCCGCGCGGGCGCAGCCGGCGCGGGCGGGCGGGTCGTCGGGGTCACGGCAGCTCGGCGACCAGCTCGGACACGGGGACGCGGGTGCCGGTGTAGAAGGGCAGCTCGTCGCGGACGTGCAGGCGCGCGTCGGTGGCCCGCAGGTCACGCATCAGGTCGACGATGCGGTGCAGCGCCTCGGCCTCGAACGCCAGCAGCCACTCGTAGTCGCCGAGGGCGAAGGCGGAGATCGTGTTCGCGAGCACGTCCGGGTACGGCCCCGCGGCCTGCCCGTGCTCGGCCAGCATCCGGCGGCGGTCCTCCGCGGGCAGGACGTACCACTCGTAGGACCGGGTGAACGGGTACACGCAGACGAACCGCCCCGGGGGCAGGTCCCGCATGAACGCGGGGGAGTGGCTGCGGTTGAACTCCGCGGCGCGGTGGAGCCCGGCGGCGCTCCACACCGGCTCGCTCGCCTGCCCGAGGGCAGTGCGGCGCAGCCCGGAGTACGCGTGCTGGAGAGCCTCGATGTCGGAGCCGTGCCACCAGACCATCCAGTCCGCGTCGGCGCGCATGCCGGACAGGTCGTAGACGCCGCGGACGGTCACGCCCTTGGCCTCCAGGGCCTCGAGGTAGGCGACCACCTCGTCGCCGACGCCGCCGCGGTGGGCGGGCAGCCGCCCGGCCGGGACCCGGAACACGGAGTACATCGCGTAGTGGATGGACTCGTTGAGCGCCTCCGCGCGGGACGGGGCCGGCGATCCGGTCGGTGCGGGCTGCTCGGTCATGCCCCCATGCTCCCATCGCCGTCCTGGGCCGCCCGGCCGCCCGGCCGGACCCGACCGCGGGAGTCACCGACCTCCGGGACCGGGCGCCACCGGTGCAGCGGTGAACGGGCCCGAGCTGGATCGCCGGACCTCTGTGGCGGTCTGCGTCGGCCCGTCCGACGGAGCGAGACCACGGCGAGACCGCCCAGGACGACGCGAGACCGCCCGTGACGGCGCCGAGACTGCCCATGACGACGGCGAGGACGTCGCACGTCGCGATCACGATCACGAACCGGGCGGGATCGTCGATCAGGAGACCTGCGCAGATGAGACCACCGCGGTGCACAGCACCTCGTAGGTCCACCAGGGCCGTGGACCGCGGTCCGGGGCGGTAGGGCCAAGTCGGTCCCTCAGTGGCGCGACCTGCTCCGGAGAGGCGGACAAGGCGAGACCTTCTAGAGGAAGCCTGTGGCGCACCGCGCCCGCAGGGGACAGCGGACCTCACCGGCCCGTGTCACCGACGACGTTGCCGCGGGTGGCCCGGCTGGGCGGCGGCGGCGGGGGAGTGGTCGGCACGGGCGGGTCGTGTCAGCGGTGCTCGTCGACAAACCGGTGCCCGGGGGCACGCGGGTGGCGGCGTCGGGGGCGGCGAAGGCGTCGATCCAGGCGTCGAGTTCGGTGTCGGTGATGTGGGTGCCGTCGCGGCCGGTGATCCCGCCGGGCCCCGGTCCGTGGTCGGGGTCGTCGACGGGGTGGACGCCGGCTCGGTCAGCGCTCAACGGGGTCCTCCTCGCGTCGGGTCCGGGTGTGGGGAGTGTTCGGTCAGGTCGAGAGCCGGCGGACCGCGGCCTGGTGGATGGCGTGGTGGTCGCGCAGTCCGATGGCGAGGACGTCGCGGGTGGTGGTGTCGATGGTGCGGTACAGGAGCCGGAACCGTGGGGGCCGCTGGCCGGGGAGGTCGAACTCGACCCGGGCGAAGCCGGTGAGGTCACCGCTGACCCGCCGTTCGCCGAGCTGTTTGCCGGTGACCCGGCCGTGGGCGAGGTCGTCGAGCACGGCCGTCACCGCGTCGAGGACGGGCAACCCCCCGCCGGCGAGTTCGGTGAGGTCGTCGGCGACCCGGGGATGGAAGGTCAGCAGGTAACGCGGCGGTGGCCCGGGGTTCGCTCGGTGGGGACGGCGAGGCGCTGCAGGAGTGCGGCGATGTCAGCGGAGCTGAGCCGGGGACCGGTGGCGGCCCGGGTGGTTGTGGTGTCGAGGTCGAGGTCGTCCTCGGCGTGCTCGAGCAGCTGCTCCCACACCGCGACCGGGACGATGACGGCCTGGGCACGGCGGTGGGAGCCGAAGTAGACCGGCTCACTCTCCCCGGCGTCGAACCGGCGGGCGATCTGGTGCAGGGACTCCCGGGCCTCACCCGTGCTCACGACCGCCATCGGTCGAGAGTACCGAAATCCGTACGTCTTCGGCGTCACCTCGACGACGCCTCGGCGCGAGGCTCCTCACGCGGGGCGGTCAGTCCCGGCCGAGGGCCGCGACCGTTCGCTCGCGGCGGCGCGCCCGCCGGTGGTCCCGCCGCCGCGACGCCCGGCGCGAGATGGAGATCCGCGCGACGACCCCGAGGGGCACCGGCAGCCACGAGTGGACGAGGCGCCACATCAGCACCCCGAGCGCGGCGGCGCCGGCCGAGCTGCCGAGTCCGATCAGACCGGGGATCAGCACCGCCTCGACGACACCGACCCCGCCGGGGGTGATCGGCAGCCAGCCGACCGCCGTGGCCAGGCCGAAGGACAGCAGCAGCCCGGAGGCGTTCGGCGGGTTCCCGAACGCGTGCACGCAGCACCACAGCGACACCGCGTCGGCGAGCCAGTTGACCGTGGCCGCGGCCAGCGCCGGCAGCAGCACGCGGGGCTCGGAGGTGAGCAGGCGCGCCTGGGCGCCGATCGAGCGGCCGAGACGCAGGACGGCGGGCCGCCCCCGCTCCGGCGTCCGCCCGGCCAGCCCGCGGGCCCACCGGCGCCCGGTGCGGGTCCCCGCGCCGAGCCCGATCACCACCGTCAGCGCGAGCACCCCGGCGAGGATGGGGCCACCGATGCGCAGCGACGTGAGGTCGCTCGCCCCGAGCCCCGGGCCCTCGATCCGGGCGATCGCGGCGGCGCCGGTGATGAGGGCGAGGGCCAGCGCGGCGACGACCCCCTGCAGCAGCTTCGCGCTGGCCGCCTCGGCGGGCTGGACGCCCTCCCGGGCCAGCAGGCGGACCCCGACGCCGGTGCCCGCGGCCGCGCCGACGGGGACGGTGTTGCTGACCGCGATGCTCGACAGGTCGATGGCCAGCAGGCGCCGGAACGTGGGCCGGCGAGGGTGGCCCGCCAGCACCGAGCGGGTCATCACCGCGTAGGCGCAGAGCGAGACGGCCTGGGCCCCGGCGGCGGCCAGGGGCCAGCCGAACCCGCTGATGGCCGTGATCTCGCCGTGGGAGAGGGCGTCGACCAGGCGGGGGAGCACGAAGAGCCAGACGACGACCCCGAACAGGGCGAGCTGCACGACCAGGCGGAGCACCCTCGAGCGCAGGAGCGCGGCCAGGCGCCGGCGCCCGCGCCCCCCTGCGGTCATCCCAGCTCCCGGCGCACACCTCGATGGTCCCCGCGCCACGCCTGCGGCGCGTCGGCCCGCGGGATGACGTGATTGAGCATAGCCGTCACCGCCGGTCACCCACGGGTGCATTCGCCGCGCGCCGGTCCGATTGCCGCCGGTGCGGTCGCCGAGAATGTCGGCGGGTCGTTGTCCGGCGGCCCGGTGTCCCCGGACGGGCGCTCGGATGGTGCACGATGGAAGCGCGCGGCCCCGATCGGAGGAATGGTCGGTCGGGAGCCCCGCACCCACCCGCCCGATCTGCCGCGGCAGTCGGGCGCGACAATGCTGGACCGAGGAGATGTGATGGCACAGAAGGTGCAGGTCGTCCTGTCCGACGACCTCGACGGCGGTTCGGCGGACGAGACGGTGTCGTTCGCCCTCGACGGGACGAGCTACGAGATCGACCTGTCGACGAAGAACGCCGAGGCCCTGCGGGACACGTTCGCCGAGTACGTGGGCCACGCCCGGCGTGCGGGCCGGGGCTCCGGGACGGCCGCCCGGCGGCGGTCCCCGGCCGCGCCCGCGGTGCGTTCGTCGTCGACGGACAACGCGGCGGTGCGTTCCTGGGCGAAGGACAACGGCCATGACGTGAGCGAGCGGGGACGTATCTCCGCGGCCATCCGCGAGTCCTACGACCAGGCGCACGCCTGACCGACGGCGGTACCCGGCCCGGTCGTCGCGATCGCGCGGCGTCCGGGCCGACTGCTGTTCCGGGGCCTTCCGCCGGCGTTCCGCGGCGGCCCCGTCGACACCCGTTCGAACCGGGGTGCATTCCCGCCCCGCGCCCGCCGGGAATGCGCGGCGCGGGCCGCCGCCGGGACGCCCCGGCCCGGCCCGCCGCCGGATCGCGTGGGACCCTGGTCCCGTGCGCTGGCAACGGGTGGTCGGCGTCGTGCTCGCGGCCGCGGCCCTGACCGGCTTCGTCGTGGTCCTGCTGCTGGTCCTGCGGACGAACGCCCTGGACCACCTGGACCGGGGGTGGTCCGCCCGGCTCGAGGCGGCCGGCGGCCGCTCCCTCGGCCTCGGCTCCACCGCCCCGGCGTGGTCGACGGCGACCCAGCTCGCGCAGCTGGGTGACGGCGAGACCGTCGTCGCCGTCCCGGTCGTGGCGGCCACCGCCGCCGCGCTCGCGACCCGCCGGTGGCGGCCCGTGCTCGCGGCCGCCGCCACCCTCGGGCTGCTGGTCGCGGGCGTGGAGACGGCCAAGGTGCTGCTCGGCCGCCAGTCCCCCGGGTTCGGCGCGGGCAGCCCGGACGTCTTCGGGGTCGGCGGCCGCGCGTTCCCCTCGGGCCACTCCGCCGGGACCCTCGTGGTGTTCGGCCTCGTCGCGGCCCTGCTGTGCGGCCCCGCCGGGATCCGTCCCAGCCGGGTCGCCCACGCCCTGCTGACCCTGCTCGCGCTGGCGGTCTCCGGGACGGTGGGGGTGTGCACGGTCGTCCTCGGCTGGCACTGGCCCAGCGACGTCGTCGGCGGCTGGCTCCTGGCGATCGCGGTGCTCGTGCTCGGCAACGCCCTGCTCGGCTCCCGCCGGCACGGCGGCCGGGCCGAGGACCCCGGCCCCGCCGGCACCGGCCGCGGCATCGCCGACCCGGCCGTCCCCGCGGTCGACCGCGTCTCGTCCACCACCACCCGAGCCGCCTCCACCTGAGGCACCACCCCACGAGCCGCGCTGACCGGCTCCTGCCGTCAGGTCGTCAGACCGGCGCCCAGGCGTCGACCTGCTCGCTGAGCAGGTGCAGGAGCAGCACGTGCATCTCCTGCACCCGGGCGGTCTCCCGCGACGCCACCAGCAGCAGGTGGTCGGCGTGCTCCGCGGCCGGCTCGCCCCGGCCGTCCGCGCCGGCGCCCCCGAAGAGCAGCGTGGCGGCGCCCCGCTCGCGGGCCGCGCGCAGCCCGGCGACGACGTTCGGGCTGGTGCCGCTGGTGGTGAACGCGGCGACCATGTCGCCCGGGCCGGCGAAGGCGCGGACCTGGCGGTCGAACACGACCGCCGGGTCGTAGTCGTTGACGATGCAGGTCAGGACCGACGGGTCGACGGTCAGGGCGTGCGCGGGCAGCGGCGCCCGCTCGCGGAGGTAACGGCCGACGAACTCCGCCGCGAGGTGCTGGGCGTCGGCCGCGCTGCCGCCGTTGCCGAAGGTGTAGAGCCGGCCGCCGCCGGCGAAGACCGCGACCAGCGCCGCGGCCGCGGTCAGCACGGCCGGCACTAGGGCCGCGGTCGCGTCCACCAGCGCGCGGTGGGCGGCGAGCTGGTCCACCGGGTCGGCCGCCCCCGGCTGGGGGGGCGCTCGGGGTGTGCCGGGCGTCGGATTTCGAGCGGG
>CAXSIB010000223.1:0-5819 GCA_964237095.1 uncultured Actinomycetales bacterium | reverse complement strand
GCGAGGACGGGCCCGGCGGGAGCGGACGGAGGGGCGGGGACCGCGCGGCCGGGCGGCGGCGGGACCCGCGGGACGAGGCGCCCGACGACTGGCCGGAGGACTGACGGGCCGCGCCCGCCGACGACGTCACGGACCGCTGGTCGGCCGGTCGACCGCAGCGAGTGACAGATGTGTCACGACACGCGACGGCGGTGGCGCGCCTTCCTAGGATCGGGGCGTCATGGCCACCGAGAGGACCGAACCCGACGCGCTGCTGCGCGCGACGCTCGCGTCGGTCGCCCCCGGGACGGAGCTCCGCGAGGGCCTCGAGCGGATCCTCCGCGGCAACACCGGCGCCCTCGTCGTGCTCGGGTGGGACCGGACGGTGGAGTCCCTCTGCTCCGGCGGGTTCTCCCTGGACGTCGAGTTCACCGCGACCCGCCTCCGAGAGCTGGCCAAGATGGACGGCGCGATCGTCGTCGACCCCGCCCGGGCCCGGATCGTGCGAGCCGCCGTGCACCTCGTGCCCGACTCGAACCTGCCGACGAGCGAGTCCGGGACCCGTCACCGCACCGCCCAGCGGGTGGCCCGCCAGACCGGGTTCCCCGTCATCAGCGTGTCGCAGTCCATGCGGATCGTCGCGATCTACCTCGATGCCGCCCGGTACGTCGTCGAGGCCCCCACGCAGGTCCTCTCCCACGCGAACCAGGCGCTGTCGACCCTCGAGCGGTACAAGTCCCGCCTCGACCAGGTCACCGCGATCCTGTCCGCGCTGGAGATCGAGGACCTCGCGACGGTCCGCGACGTCGTCACCGTCGCCCAGCGCCTGGAGATGGTCCGCCGCATCGCCGACGAGATCGGCGGCTACGTGGTCGAGCTCGGCACCGACGGGCGCCTGCTGTCCCTCCAGCTGGAGGAGCTCCTCGGCGGGGCCGACGCCGACCGCGCGCTGCTCGTGCGCGACTACACCCCGGGCGACATCGGCGACGACGCCGTCCGTACGCGCCTGGCCGAGCTCGACCGCCTCGACGCCACCGAGCTGGTCGCGTTCATCGGCATCGTGCGGGCGCTCGGGCTGCCCGAGCCCCTGGAGGCCCCGATCAGCCCCCGCGGCTACCGGCTGCTGGCCAAGCTCCCGCGGATCCCGGTCGTCGTGCTCGACCGGCTCGCCGAGCACTTCGGGGGCCTGCAGGCCCTGCTGGCCGCCGGCATCGAGGAGCTCCAGCAGGTCGACGGCGTCGGGGAGCTGCGCGCCCGGACCGTCCGCGAGGGCCTGTCCCGCCTCGCGGAGACGAGCTTCGTCGACCGCTACGTCTGACCCGGCCGCCGGACCGGAGTGGCCGCCGACGCCGGGGCGGCCCGGGCGGGCGCGCCGGTATACCGTCGGGGCACACGACAGGGGAGCGCCGATCGGGCGCTGAGAGTGCGGGAGCCCGCAGACCCTACGAACCTGATCCGGTCTGTACCGGCGGAGGGAGTCGGCCTCGATGGGCACGGCTGCACTGGACCCGACCACCCGCACCCCGGGACCGGACGGCGGGCGCCTGACGGCCCGCGGCCCGCTGACCCGCTGGCGGACCGTCGACATCGTCACCGCCCCGGTCCTCGGGGTGGCGTTCGGCGTCCTCTTCTGGGGCTGGGACTTCGTCTACAACGCCCTGTCCCCGCTGTTCACCGTGCTCGCTCCGCTGCAGAGCAGCACGTCCGGGATCTGGTTCATCGGCGGGGTCGTCGGCGCGCTGGTGATCCGCCGCCCCGGTGCCGCGCTGTTCGTCGAGGTCCTCGCCGCGTTCGTGGAGATGGTGCTCGGCGGCCAGTGGGGAGCGACCACGATGGTCTCGGGGATCCTCCAGGGGGTCGGGACAGAGCTGGTCTTCGCCCTCTTCGCGTACCGCGCCTTCGGCCGCGGCGTCGCGATCGCGGCCGGCGCCGCCGCCGCCGTCCTCGAGATCGCCGGCTACGAGTGGTGGTCGTGGACCGCCGGCTACAGCTGGGACTGGAAGCTCGCCTACCTCGGCACCGGCATCGTGTCCGGCGCCCTGCTCGCGGGTCTGCTCGGCTTCGCCCTCGTGCGCTCCCTCGCGGCGGCCGGCGCCCTCGACCGGTTCCCGGCCGGCATCGAGCACGCCCGCCGCTCCTGAGCGGCGACCACCAACCGCGCCCCGGCCGCCCGGTGGCGACCGCCCACCGGCGGGCCGGCAGACCCGACGCACCGGTCGCCGCCGCGGGCCCACGGCTCGTGACGGCCGGGTCGCCGCGCACGGAGGCGGCCCCGCTCGTCGAGATCGCCGGCCTGCGCTGGCAGCCGGCGACGGCCCGCCGTCCCGTCCTCGACGGGGTCGACCTCCGGATCGCGGACGGCGAGCGGGTCCTGCTCGCCGGGGCCAGCGGGGCGGGCAAGTCGACGCTCCTGCGAGCGGTGGCCGGGCTCCTCGCGGAGGACGAGGGCGACACGGCGGGGACGCTGGACATCGCCGGCGGCCCGGCCGGAGGGGTGCCCGGGCTCGTCGGGTTCCTGCAGCAGGACCCCGGGGCGTCGGTGGTGGCCGCCACCGCGGGCCGCGACACCGCGTTCGGGCCCGAGAACCTCGGCCTGGCGCCGGCCGTGGTGGCCGAGCGGGTCGTCGCCGCCGAGCAGGCGGCCGGGTTCCCCTACGGACCCGACCGGCGGACCGCCGCCCTGTCCGGCGGGGAACGCCAGCGCCTCGCCCTCGCCGGGACCCTCGCCCTCGGCCCGCGCCTGCTCCTCCTCGACGAGCCCCTCGCGATGCTGGACCCGGCCGCGGCCGCCACCGTGCACCGGGCCGTCCTCGCCGCGGTCGCCGACCGGGCCTGCGCGCTCGTCGTCGTCGACCACCTCCTCGAGCGCTGGCTCGACGACGTCGACCGCCTCGTCGTGCTCGGCGACCGCGGCCGGGTGGTCGCCGACGGGGTGCCGGCGCAGGTGCTCGCGCGGGAGGGCCCGGCTCTCGCCGCGGCCGGGCTGTGGGTGCCGGGGCTCACGCGACCACCCCGGCGCGTCGCCACGACCACCGTCCGGACCACCGCGACCACCGCGACCACCGCGACCACCGCGACCATGGCCACTGCCGGGACCGACTCGGCCGCCGGCGGGGACCGCCCGACCGGCGTGGTCCGGCCCGTCCGCACGGCCGCCCCGACACCGGCGGCCGTGCTGACGGCGACCTCGGTCGGGGTCCGGCTCCCGGACTCCGGCTGGGCGCTCCGCGACGTCGGCACAGTCGTGCGGGCCGGGGCGGTGACCGCGCTCACCGGGACGAGCGGCGCGGGCAAGTCGACGCTGCTGGCCGCCCTCGGCGGGCTGCTGACCCCGACCGCCGGCGACGTGGCCGCCGACCCCGCCCTCGCCGACGGCCTCGACCCCCGGCCGGACCGGTGGACCTCCCGCCAGCTCGCCGCCCGGATCTCCTGGACGCCGCAGGACCCGGCCGACGGCTTCACCGCCCGCACCGCCGCGGCCGAGGTGGCCGTCACCGGCCGCGCCCTGCGCCGGGACGGACCCGACCCGGGCGAGGTGGCCCGTCTGCTGGCCGCGGTCGGGCTGGCCGAGCGGGCCGACACCGACCCGCGCCGCCTGTCCGGCGGTGAGCAGCGGCGCCTCGCGGTGGTCGCCGCCCTCGCCGCGCACCCCCCGGTCCTGCTCCTCGACGAGCCGACCGTCGGTCAGGACCGGGCGACGTGGACCGCCGTCGTCGGCTTGCTCCAGGCGGCCCGCGACGCCGGGACGGCCGTCGTCGTCGCGACCCACGACCGTCTGCTCGTCGACACCCTGGCCGACACCGAGACCGTCCTGGAGCGCCCGGACCCGGTCGCAGCGGTGACCCCGCCGGCAGGGGCGGTGGCCGGCGGCCGTGCCCCCGTGGCCGCCCGGTGCTCGGCGAGCCTGCTCCTCGCGGCCGCGCTGCTCCCCGGGCTGAGCGCCCTCCTCCTGCGGGACTGGCGCGACGGCCTGCTCACCGTCCTCGTCCAGCTCGCGCTGCTGCTCCCGTTCGCGGCCGGCCGGGGGCTGCGCCTGCTCCGTCTGGTCCCCGGACTGGTCGCCGCGGCGTCGGTGACCTGGTCGAGCTGGCTGTTCGGGACCCGCGACCTCACGACCGCCGCCGGCTCCGGGACGCGGGTCGTCGCGCTGGTCGTGCCCGGGGTCCTGCTCCTGTCCCACCTCGACCCGGCCCGCCTCGGCGACGAGCTCGGCCGCTGGTTCCGCGCCCCGCCCCGCCCGGTGCTGGCCTCGGTCGCCGCCTTCGGCCAGGTCGAGTCCCTCCACGAGGACTGGCAGACCCTGACCCGCGCCCGCCGCGCCCGCGGCCTCGGGCCCGGCCGGTCACCGGTGGCCCGCGGCCGGGCGGCGGCGTCCATGACGGTCCCGCTCCTGGTCGGGGCCCTGCGCCGCGCCGGGACGCTCAGCGACGCGATGACCGTCCGCGGGCTGGGCGCCACCGCGGACCGCACCTGGTCGGTGCCGCCCCGGTGGGGCCGCGCCGACACCGCGCTCGCCCTGGTCGCGCTGGTGCTGACCGCGCTCCCGGTCGTCACCCGGCTCACCTGAGCCGGCCCGGGCTGCGGCGGCGCAGAGAGGCCGTCAGTGCAGGGGGAAGACGACGTCGGCACTGCCGACGCCGTCGAGGGTGACCGCGGCCACGTAGGTGCCGCCCCGCAGCGGCGAGCTGTCGGCTGCGCAGGAGCCGACGGACCGGACCCCCGGCCACACCAGCGCGAGGGTCGTCGAGGCCCCCGGCCCGAGGGCGACCCCGCCGGGCAGCAGCACCGCGCGGGCGCTGCCGCCCAGGGTCGGGTCGGCGGCGACCCCGGGACCGCCGATGCCGAGCACCGCGCAGCCCGACGACGTCCAGACCCGGTCGCGGCCGGACGTGATCGTCAGCGCCACGGTCGGCACGAACGAGCAGGCCACACCGCTCGCCGAGGCCACGGTGACGGTGAAGCGCACCGGGCTGCCCGCGACCAGCGCGGCGTCGGCGTCGCCGACCGCGGTGACCGAGGTGAGCCGGACGGTCCCGGAGGCGCAGGCGGCGGGTCCGGTGGGGGTGGGCGGCGGCGAGGTCGTCCCCGAGCTCGGTGACGTGCTCGGTGACGTGCTCGATGACGTGCTCGGCGTGGCCGAGGACGAGATGGACGAGGGCGGTGCGGAGCTCGGGTCGTTCGAGGACGTCGCGGACGGGCTCGCCGGAACCGAGGTCGACGGCGACGGCGAGGCGGACACCGTCGGGGACACGACCGGCGGGCTCGTCGTGCCGGCCCCGCTCGCGGAGGCGCTCGCCGCGGTCGACGGGCTCACCCGGGACGACGCCGACGGACGCGGGCCGGGGCGTCGGGGCGTCGGCGGAACGGACGCCCGGGCACTGGCCACCGGGGCCACCGGGGCCGCCGAGACCGACGCGGCCGCCGCCGGGGCGCGACCCGGGTCGGCGTCGGCGACCGCGAGGCGGACGCCGACGAGGGCCGTCACGGCCACCACGACGGCGACCGTCAGCCGCCGTCGCCGGTAGACCCCCGCACCCTTCCCCACCCCGCCTGCCACCCCGCGAACGGTAGGGGACGGTCCCGGCCGGCCCGGGAGCCCACGCCGCCGGAGCCCGGTGCGACCATCGGCGGGTGCAGGTCCGGGACACCGTGCAGGTCCGGGACGCGACGGCGCAGCTGCAGGACGCGGCGCAGCTGCAGGACGCGGTGCTCGCCTGGTACGACGCGCACCGGCGTGACCTGCCCTGGCGCGCGCCGGGGGTGTCGGCGTGGGCCGTCCTCGTGAGTGAGGTGATGCTGCAGCAGACTCGGGTCGCAACCGTCATTCCTTACTACGAACG
>CAXSIB010000222.1:0-5870 GCA_964237095.1 uncultured Actinomycetales bacterium | reverse complement strand
AGGGTCTGGTCAGCCGACGACAGGAACGAGGTGTCGTTCAGCGCGCCCCCGACGCCCTTGCCCGCCAACAGGTCGAGCAGCTTCCGTCCCCGCCCGTCGGGTTCGCCCGCGCCGCCGCGAGCGCGCTCCGGAAGGCCGCGGTCGGGCCCGCGTCGGTGAACGCCTGCGCGATCTTCGTCCCGACCGTGGAGTAGAGGACCGACAGGAACACCGCCGTCCCGATGGTCGCGCCGATCTGGCGGAAGAACGTGGCCGAGGAGGTGGCCACGCCGATGTCGCGCGGCGGCGCGGTGTTCTGCACCGCGAGCGTGAGCGGCTGGAGCACCTGCCCGAGCCCGAGGCCGAAGACCAGGGCGTACACGTCGGTCTGCCACAGCGGGGTGTCCGCACCGACGAGGATCATCAGCCCCATCGCGAGGGCGAGCATCGAGATCCCGATGATCGGGAAGATCCGGTACCGCCCGGTGCGGGAGATCAGCTGGCCGGAGACGATCGAGCTGACCATGATCCCCAGGGTCAGCGGGACGAGGGCGAGGCCGGCCCCGGTGGGGGAGTAGCCCTTCACGATCTGCAGGTACAGCGGGAGCATCGCGATCGCGCCGAACATCGCGGCCCCGGTGAAGACGCTCGCGATGGTGACCACCGAGAAGGTGCGGTCCCGGAAGAAGCGCAGCGGGATGAGGGCGTCGTCGCCGATGCGGCGCTCGGCCCACACCCAGGCGAGGATGCCGATCGCGGACAGGGCGTAGCAGGCCAGCGCGCGGCCGGATCCCCAGCCCCAGCTGCGTCCCTGTTCGGCGACGGTCAGCAGCGGCACCAGTCCGACGACGAGCGCGAGCGCGCCCGGCCAGTCGATCCGGTGGTCGCGGCGGGTGTGCGGGACGTGCAGGGTGCGGTACACGACGAGCAGGGAGGCCATCCCGATCGGCACGTTGACGAGGAACACCCAGCGCCAGCCGGTGACCCCGAGGATCGAGGCGCGTCCGGACAAGAAGCCGCCGATGACGGGCCCGAGCACCGACGACGTCCCGAACACCGCGAGGAAGTAGCCCTGGTAGCGGGCGCGCTCACGCGGCGGGACGATGTCGCCGATGATCGCCAGCGCCAGCGAGAACAGGCCGCCGGCGCCGAGGCCCTGGAAGGCCCGGAACCCGGCGAGCATGTACATCGAGGTGGCGAAGGACGACGCCGCCGACCCCAGCACGAACAGGACGATCGCCAGGATGAAGAACGGGCGGCGGCCGTAGATGTCCGACAGCTTCCCGTAGAGCGGCGTCGTGATCGTCGAGGTGATCAGGTAGGCGGTCGTCACCCAGGCCTGGACGGACAGCCCGTGCAGGTCGTCGCCGATGACCCGGATCGCCGAGGAGACGATGGTCTGGTCGAGGGCGGCCAGGAACAGCCCGCACATGAGGCCGACGAAGATCGTGATGATCTGGCGGTGGCTGAGGACGCCGACCGCGCCGGGAGCGGCGGCGGGCGGTGCGGTGGTGGCGCTCATGCGGTCTCCGGGGACGTGGTCGTGGTGGTCGGCGTGGTCGTGGTGGTGGCGGTGGTGATCCGCTTCTCGAGGGCGCGGACGAACCGGTCGAGCTGACGCCCGAACTGCTCGACCTCCGCGGGCTCCCAGTCGGCGACCACCGCATCGAGGTGGCGCGCGCGGGCGGCGGTGAAGCGGCCGAAGCGCTCCTCGCCGGCCGGGGTGACGACCAGCCGGATCGCCCGGCCGTCGCCGGGGTCCGCGCGCCGCTCGACCAGGCCGTCGTGGACCGCCGTCGCCACGTGCCGGCTGACCTGCGAGGGGTCCATCAGCACGGCGTCGGCGAGCGCCGTCGAGCGCAGCGGGCCGTGCTCGACCAGCGGGGCCAGCACGACCATCACCGCGAAGTCGCGGAGGTCCGGGTCCTGCGACGCCATGTCGTGCTTGGCGCGGGCCGCGATGCGGAACAGCCGTGAGACCGCGGCGCTGATCCGGTGCTGTCCCGGCGGCGAGCCTCCCGCGGTCACGGGCGTCGCCCCCTCGACCATGATCATTGCTTGACTCCCACAGTTGCCGGACACACTCACATCGTTGACTGAATCCAGTATCACCCCGGCCGAGCCGATCCGGCCACGTGTCCACCGGTGGCCCGTCGCGCGGGCGGCCTCTGACCGCTCGCGGCGGTGGCACCGGTCGCGGCGGCGGCCGTGGAGGGCGGGATGATCCGCGGTCGACCACAGTGGAGGGGTGGCGGCGTTGTCGGAGGCGAGGCGGCTGCTGCTCGTGGCGGTCGGCGCCGGCGAGGTCTCCGGGTTCCGGATCAACGGCCGCGTCCGCGAGGTGTGGGTGGTCCGCGACGCGATCGAGACGCGCGTGGTGACCGCGCGAGTGGCCGGGCTGGTCGAGAGCGGGCTGATCGTGCGCCTGCCCGACCCCGCCGGCTCCGCCTCCAGATGGGGCTGGCGGCTCACGACGGCCGGCCGGGCCGCGCTGCGCGCCCTCCGCTAGGTCGTACAGCCGCGTCCGCTCCATTCGGGTGACTCGCTCCGCTGCTGCAGTCGCGGACCCGGTGGCCGATCGCACCCGGCCGCCGCCGGGGGATGATCGGCGGGTGACCGACAGCCCGCTGCGCCTCGTCCCCAGCTCCTCCCCGACGACGATCACGGACCGGGCCGGGCACCCGCCGACCCCGCCGCCGACGCTGCTCCCGCCCGACCCGGCCGCCGATGCCCTCGAGGCCGACGACGCCGAGCGAGCCGCCGGGACGGAGACCGGCCGGCCCAGCCGCGAGCTGCTGCTCACCCTCGCCGCCGCTGACCCGTCCTCCACCGCGGTCTGGGCCGCGCTCGCCGAGGAGCACCTGGAAGCCGGCCGGCTCATCGACGCCTACGCCGCGGCCCGCACGGGTTACCACCGCGGGCTGGACCAGCTCCGGCGCAGCGGCTGGCGCGGCGCCGGGCCGGTGCCGTGGTCGCACGTCCCGAACCGCGGCTGGCTGCGGTGCGTCGCCGCCCTCGGGCGGGCCGCCGACGGGATCGGCGAGACCGACGAGGCGGAGCGCTGCGAGGAGCTGCTGCGAGCGAGCGACCCGGCCGCCGCAGCCGCCCTCGGCCTCGCCTGACAGGAGGACTGTGGGTCCCCGCGGCAATCGGGCCGACCCGGCACCGGGCTGGCTGGTCACGCGATCCTCGATCGGGCGAACAGCCCGGCCGGCCCGTTCCCGGCGACGGCTGGCCGAGCCCCGGAGGACCGGGCATCCGCCGGACCCGCCCTCACCGACGAGCGGGCGTCTGCAGCCGCACGGTCAGTCCCGGAGGAGCGCCTCGACCCGCTCGACCTTCGCCTGCAGCTGGCCGGTGTGGCCGGACCGGATGTCTGCCTTCAGGCTCAGCGCGACCCGCGGGGAGTGCGCGGCGACGGCCTCGACCGCGGCCTTGACGACGGCCATGACCTCGTCCCAGTCGCCCTCGACGTTGGTGAACATCGCGTTGGTCTCGTTCGGCAGGCCCGAGGCCCGCACGACCCGGATCGCGGCCGCCACCGCCTCGCTCACGCCGCCGGTCTCGTCGGACCCCGAGGGGCTGATGCTGAACGCCACGATCACGGTCCCACTGTCACACGGGACCGCGCGCGGCGGAACGCCCTGGGCGGCCCGCGAGACGGGCCAGACTCGGGCGGGTGACCCCCGCCATCAGCCAGGACACGACCCTCTGCATCTCCCTGTCGGGCCGCCCGAGCCGCGTCGGCACCCGGTTCCACAACCACCTGTACGACGCGCTCGGCCTCGACTTCGTCTACAAGGCGTGCACGACGAGCGACCTCCCGGCGGCGGTCGGCGGGATCCGCGCCCTCGGGATCCGCGGCTGCGGGGTGTCGATGCCCTTCAAGCAGGCCTGCATCCCGCTGGTGGACGAGCTGCACGACAGCGCGCGGGCCATCGGCGCGGTCAACACCATCGTCAACAACGACGGGCACCTCGACGCCTACAACACCGACTACTCCGCGGTGGTGGCGCTGCTGACCGAGCACGCGGTCCCGACCGGCCTCGACGTCGCGGTCCTCGGCAGCGGCGGGATGGCCGCCGCGGTCGCGACCGCGCTGCGCGACAGCGGGTTCGCCGCGCTGACCGTGGTCGCCCGCAACGAGCGGACCGGCCGGGCCCTCGCGGACTCCCTCGGCGCCCGGTGGCTCCCCGACCTCGGCCGCGAGCGCCCCGGCCTGCTGGTGAACGCGACCCCGGTCGGGATGTCCGGTGGACCCGCGGTCGACGACCTGCCGGTGTCCACGGCCGTGCTCGACGCGGCGCGGGTCGTCTTCGACGTCGTGGCGGTGCCCGTGCTGACCCCGCTGGTCCGCGGCGCCCGCGAGCGCGGGCTCGAGGTCATCACCGGCGACGAGGTCATCGTCCTGCAGGCCACCGAGCAGTTCGCCCTCTACACCGGCCGCCGTCCGACCGCGGAACAGATCCACCGCGCCGCCGAGTACTCGCGCAGCGCCTGAGCTCGGCCGCCGTGCCGATGCGCGTCGTCGACCCGTCCCGCTCGGTCCTTCCGACCTCCGGACCACGGTCGGTCCGTCCGGTCCGGAACCCCGCGCCGCGCGGCCGAGGACACGAGTCGGTCCGGGCGTCAGGGCAGCAGGACCACCTTGCCGCCGGTACCGTGCTCGGACGCGGCCTGCGCGTCGGCCGCCTGCGCGAGCGGGAAGGTCCTGGCGACCCGGGCGATCAGTCGACCGCTCCCGGCGAGCGCGGCCACGACGTCCATCCCCTGCCCGTCCGGCTCCACCAGGAACGCGGCGGTGCGGACTCGTCCCGCCGAGGCCTTCTGCAGGGCGGGCAGGTCGGCGTCGCCGGACGGGACGGTGACCAGGATGCCGCCGTCGCGGAGGCACGGCAACGCACCGAGCCCGGTCCGGCCGCCAACGAGATCGATGACGGCGTCCACGCCGGACACCGCCGTCGCGACATCCTGGGTCGTGTAGTCGATGGTCTCGTCCACGCCCAGTGACCGCAGATAGTCGTGATCGCGGGCATTCGCCGTCCCGATGACGTGCGCGCCGCGGGACTTGGCGACCTGGGTGACCAGGGAGCCGACACCGCCGGCGGCCGCGAGCACCAGCAACCGTTGACCGGCCTGCACCTCAGCCGTGTCGACGGTGGTCTGCCATGCCGTGAGCGAGGCGAGCGGCAACGCGCCGGCCTGGACGTCGTCCACCGAGTCCGGTATCCGGGCGAACTGTCGCGACGGAGCGCTGACGTACTCGGCGTAGGCGCGTCCCTCGTGTGGGAAGCGGACCATCCCGAAGACGCGATCGCCGACCGCGAAACGGTTCACGCCGAAGCCGAGCTCCTCCACGACGCCGGCCACGTCCCAACCGGGGACGAACGGCACGTCGCCGACGGGCAGGCCGGAGACCCGTGCCTTCCAGTCCGCCGGGTTGATCCCGGCAGCTCGCACTCTCACGAGGATCTCGGTCGGCTCGGGGCTGGGTCGGTCGATGTCCTCCAGTTCGAGCACCTCGGGTCCGCCGAGTGTGTGCTGCACGATCGCCTTCACTGTCGTGACCCTCTCACTGGTGACGTGGCCCCGTGGCTGGTGCCAGGAGGCGGTTGCCGAGGCGGTTCGAGGCCGGTGCTCCCACGAGGTGTCCGAACTCCGGAGGCTCGACGGCCGGACTCGGAGGACACCTCGTCAGTATGTCGTGATCATCAGCTGGAGCTGGTCTCCGCGCTGTCTGACGCCCAGCCGTCGACTGGCCCCGGGCTCCGGCGGCGCGGCGTTCGACCCCGGTGCGCCTCAGCGAACCGGCCGCCGCCCGGTCACCGGTCCGCACTAGCTTCCGGTGATGCGCGACGTGGACCTGCTCGAGGTGGAGATGGACCTGTTGT
>CAXSIB010000221.1:0-5899 GCA_964237095.1 uncultured Actinomycetales bacterium | reverse complement strand
CTCGCCCAGGCCGAGGCCGACCGCACCCGGCTGTCCGCCGACGCGGCCGCCGCCCAGGGCCGCATCGCCCTGGACCAGGCGATCATCGCCCAGCTCCCGGAGATCGTCCGCGCCGCCGCCGCCGGCCTCGCCGGCGCCAACGTCACGGTCCTCAACGGGGCCGAGGGACTCAACCAGACCGTCGCCTCCCTGGCGAGCCAGGGCACGGCGATCCTGTCGGCGGTCACCGAGGGCCTGCGGGCGAAGAGCGCGCGCCCCGACCTCGTCCCCGACCCGCCGCCCACCGAGCCGACGCAGATCACCGGCGCGCGGACGTCGCGGCTGACGACGCCGCCCACCCGCTGAGGCGAGCGGCCCCCGTCCGGCCCGGTCCCGGTCGGGTCGACGGGGTCCCGATGAGGCCCCTGGGGCGGCTGGGACGAGCGGCGGTCTGACCCCCGGGGGGCCGGGAGGATGGCCCCGTGCACGTCGCCTTCGTCCTCCTCGCCGTCGCGGTCGTGATCGGTGCCGTGTCGTGGGCGTGCGACCGGATCGGCTGGCCGACGCCGGTGGTCCTCGTCGTCGTCGGCGCCGCGCTGGCCGCGGTCCCCGGCGTGCCCCAGGTCCGGCTCGAGCCCGACGTCGTCCTCGTCGGGCTGCTGCCGCCGCTGCTCTACTCGTCGGCGATCCGGACGTCGCTGGTGGACCTGCGCGCCAACCGCCTGTCCCTGCTGATGCTCTCGGTCGGCGCGGTCGCGTTCAGCACGGTCGCCGTCGGCCTGGTCACCTGGTGGGTCGTGCCGGTCTCCGGTTTCACCCTGGCCGCCGGTCTCGCGCTCGGCGCCGTCGTCGCCCCGCCCGACGCGGTCGCGACCACCGCGGTGGGCCGCCGGATCGGGATGCCGCGGCGCATCACCGCCCTGCTCGAGGACGAGAGCCTGGTCAACGACGCCACCGCGCTGGCTCTGCTGACGACCGCCGTGGCCGCGCTGAGCCGGCCGGTCGGGCCCGGCGAGGTGGCCTGGCGGTTCGGGCTGACCGCGGCCGGCGGCATCGTCGTGGGGCTGGTCGTGGGCAACGTGCTCGGGATGGTCCGCACGCGGCTCGACGACACCGTCCTCGACACGACCCTGTCCTTCGCGGCGCCGTTCGTCGCCTTCCTGCCCGCGCAGGCGCTGCACTCCTCCGGGGTGCTCGCGGTCGTCGTGACCGGGGTGATGCTCGCCCAGCGGTCGCCGTCCCAGCAGAGCGCGGCGTCGCGGATCGCGGAGGCCACCAACTGGCGCACGATCGCGTTCCTGCTGGAGAACGCGGTGTTCCTGCTCATCGGGCTGCAGCTGCCCGAGCTGCTCCGCGGGGTCGGGCGGACCCACCTCGGCACGTGGGCCGTGCTCGGGGTGTGCCTGGCCGTGCTCGCGGCCACCGTGCTCGCCCGCGCCGTCTTCGTGTTCGCCGTGACCGGCCTGTTCCACCTGGCGGGGCGGCGGACCTGGCCGTGGCCGATGACCACGGTGGTCGCCTGGTCGGGGATGCGCGGCGTGGTCACCCTGGCCGCCGCGTTCCTGCTGCCCGAGCAGACCCCGGGCCGGGACCTGCTGCGCCTGGCGGCGTTCGCGGTGGTAGCCGGGACGCTGCTCGCGCAGGGGCTGTCGCTGCCGTGGCTGGTCCGCCGCCTCGGCCTGCGCGGGCCGGACCGCTCGGAGGACGCGATGGCGGCGGCCACCCTGGTCGACCGGGCCACCCGCGCCGGGCTGCACCGCCTGGACTCCCTGCTCGTCGGGGACGAGCCGCCCCAGGTCGTCGAGGCGCTGCGGAGCCGCTCCGAGGCGGCGTCGGACAGCGCGTGGGAGCGCCTCGGCCGGCCCGAGGCCGGGCAGGCGACCCCGACCGGGACCTACCGGCGCCTCCGCCTGGCGATGCTCTCGGCCGAGCGCGACACCATCGTGGCCGCCCGGGACGCGGGCACCGCGGCCGACGACGTGCTCCGCCGGGCGCTCGCGGTGGTCGACGTCGAGGAGTCGATGCTCGACCACGGCGACGCGGAGGCCGACGCCGCGGAACGCGACGACGACCTGGGCGCGGGCACCGACCCGGACGAGGCCTGCGGGCACCTGCGCGCGGCGCCCACCGACGTGGTCTTCGACCGGCCCGACGTCTGCCCGGACTGCCTGCGCGAGGGCACGACGTGGGTCCACCTGCGCGGCTGCCTCACGTGCGCGAACGTCGGCTGCTGCGACTCCTCGGTCGGCCGGCACGCCACCCGCCACTTCACGACCACCCGGCACCCGGTCATGCGCAGTGTCGAGCCCGGCGAGGCGTGGCGCTGGTGCTACCTCGACGAGCAGGTGGGCTGACCGCCCGCGCCGACCGGGGGAGGAGCGAAAGGCGGACGGCGGCCGGGACGGCACGCGAGACTCGGCGGCGTGTTCCTGACCGTCACCACCACCCGCGTGCCCGCCACCGAGGAGGGCCCCGCGGGGCCGCCCGCCACCGACCTCGGCTTCCTGCTCCACAAGCACCCCGGGAGGCTGCAGACCTTCGCCACCTCGGTCGGCCCGGCGCACGTCTTCTACCCCGAGGCCACCGACGAGCGGTGCACGGCCGCCCTGCTGCTCGAGGTCGACCCGATCGCGCTCGTCCGCGGCCGGCGCGGCCCGACCGGCGAGGGCTTCGCGCTCGGCCAGTACGTCAACGACCGCCCCTACGCGGCCTCGAGCATGCTCGCGGTCGCCCTCGCGCGGGTCTTCGCGACCGCCATGGCCGGCCGCTGCGACCTGCGCCCCGCCCTCGCCGCCGCGACGCTGCCGCTCGCGGTCCACGTGCCCGCGCTGCCCTGCCGGGGCGGCCCCGCCCTGGCCGCGCGGCTGTTCGAGCCCCTCGGCTGGGCGGTGAGCGCGACCTCGGTGCCCCTCGACGAGACGTTCCCGGAGTGGGGCGACTCGCCCTACGTCGACCTCCACCTCACCGGCACGCTGCGCCTGGCCGACGCCCTGCACCACCTCTACGTGCTGCTGCCCGTCCTCGACGACGCGAAGCACTACTGGGTCAGCCCCGACGAGGTCGACAAGCTGGTCCGGTCCGGCGCCGGGTGGCTCACGGAGCACCCGGAGCGCGACCTGATCACCCGCCGGTACCTGCACCACCTGCGCTCGCTCGTCGACGACGCCGTGGACCGGCTCACCGAGGCCGGTGACGAGCCCGCGGTCGGGGTCGACGGGGTCGACGGGGAGCCGGGCGACCCCGCGGACGAGGAGGCCGAGGAGGCCGAGGTGGTCGAGGTGGTCGAGGCGGCGGGGACGGCTGGGCCGGCGGTGCCGCTCGTGGCGCTGCGGCACGCCGCGGTCCTCGCCGCCCTGCGCGCGGCGGGCGCGCACCGGATCGCCGACCTCGGCTGCGGGGACGGCGCCCTGCTGGTCCCGCTGCTCGCGGACCCCGCGGTCACCGCGGTGCTCGGCGCCGACGTGTCCGCCCGCGCGCTCGACCGGGCCGCGCGCCGGCTGCACCTGGACGAGCTGCCGGAGCGCCAGCGGCGGCGCATCACCCTGCTGCAGTCCGCGCTGACCTACCGCGACACCCGCCTCGCCGGCTGGGACGCGGCGGTGCTCATGGAGGTCGTCGAGCACCTCGACCCGCCGCGGCTGCCGGCCCTCGAGCGCACGGTCTTCGGGGACGCCGCTCCCGCCACGGTCGTCCTGACGACCCCCAACGCCGAGCACAACGTGCGCTACGGCGCGCTGCGCGCGGGCACGATGCGCCACCCCGACCACCGGTTCGAGTGGACGCGCGCCGAGCTGCGGGACTGGGCGGACCGGGTCGCCGGCACGTACGGGTACTCGGTCCGCTTCGCCCCCGTCGGGGACGAGGACCCCGAGGTCGGCCCCCCGACCCAGCTGGCGGTCTTCACCCGGACCGCGGTGGCGGCGTGAGCACGTCATCCGCGCCCGACGCCGCCGGGCCGGACGCCGTCCTGCCCCGTGAGCTCGCCGTGCCTGCGCTGAGCCTGGTCGTCATCGTCGGGATGAGCGGCTCGGGGAAGTCGACGTTCGCGACGCGGCAGTTCCGGCCGACGGAGATCCTGCGCAGCGACTCCTTCCGGGGCCTGGTCGCCGACGACGAGAACGACCAGAGCGCGACCCGCGACGCCTTCGACGCCCTCTACTTCGTGGCCGGCCGCCGCCTCGCCCGCGGCCGGCTCACCGTGGTCGACGCCACCAACGTCCAGGCCGCGGCCCGCAAGGGGCTCGTCGACCTGGCGCGCGAGCACGACGTCCTGCCCGTCGCGATCGTCCTGGACCTCCCCGAGCGCCTCTGCGCCGACCGCAACGCCGTGCGCGGTGACCGCGACCTCCCGCCCGGTGTCCTGCACCGGCAGGCCGACAGCCTCCGCCGGAGCCTGCGCGGGCTGGCGCGGGAGGGCTTCCGGACCGTGCACGTCCTGAAGACCCCGGCGGAGGTGGACGCCGCCACCGTCACGCGGACCCGGCTGTACAACGACCGCCGCGACGCGGTGGGCCCCTTCGACGTGGTCGGTGACGTCCACGGCTGCCGCGAGGAGCTCGAGGACCTCCTGCCCGCGCTGGGCTACGCGCTCGTGCGCGACGACGCCGGCCGACCCGTCGGCGCCCACCACCCCGCCGGTCGCACGGCGGTGTTCCTCGGCGACCTCGTCGACCGCGGCCCCGACACCCCCGGCGTCCTCCGCCTCGTGATGGGCATGGTCGCCGCCGGGGACGCCCTCGCCGTCTCCGGCAACCACGAGGCCAAGCTACTGCGCGCGCTGCGCGGCCGCGACGTCCAGGTCACCCACGGCCTCGCCGAGTCCCTGTCCCAGCTGGGATCCGAGCCGCCGGGATTCAGGGCCGAGGTCGTCGCCTTCCTGGACGGGCTGATCTCCCACTTCGTCCTCGACGGCGGCCGGCTCGCGGTCGCCCACGCGGGGATCCTCGAGGCCTACCAGGGGAGGGCGTCGGCCCGGGTGCGTTCCTTCTGCCTGTACGGGGACACGACGGGGGAGACCGACGAGTTCGGGCTGCCCGTGCGCCACCCGTGGGCCGCGGACTACCGGGGTGCGACGACGGTCCTCTACGGCCACACGCCGATCCCCACGCCGGTCTGGACGAACAACACCCTCTGCCTGGACACGGGGTGCGTGTTCGGTGGCCGGCTCACCGCGCTGCGGTACCCCGAGCGGGAGCTGGTGTCCGTCCCGGCGACCCGGGTCCACCAGGAGCCGGCCCGGCCGCTGGTCGACCCCGCCGCAGGCCCCGGCGACGCCGCCGCCGCGGGCGCCGAGGGTGCGGGGGCCGGCGGGCCGGGCGACCTCACGGGCCGCGACCCCGGCGTCCTCGACATCACCGACGTGATCGGCACCCGCGCGGTGGAGACCGCGCACCACGGCCGGGTGAGTGTCCGCGCCGAGAACGCCGCGGCCGCACTGGAGGTCATGAGCCGCTTCGCCCTCGACCCGCGCTGGCTGCTGTACCTGCCGCCGACGATGAGCCCGGTCGCGACCGCGACCCGCGCCGGGCTCCTCGAGCACCCCGAGCAGGCGTTCGAGGCGTACCGCGCCGCCGGGGTCGCGGAGGTCGTGTGCGAGGAGAAGCACATGGGCTCCCGCGCGGTCGTCGTCCTGCCGCGCGACCCGGCCGCCGCCCGCCGGCGCTTCGAGGCGCCCGACGGGGGCACCGGCGCGATCCACACCCGCACCGGGCGCGCGTTCGCCGACCCCGCCCTGACCGAGGACCTCCTGTCCCGGCTGCGGTCGGCGGCCGTGGCGGCCGGGCTGTTCGAGGACCTCGGCACCGACTGGCTGCTGCTGGACGCCGAGCTGATGCCGTGGAGCGCGAAGGCGGTCGAGCTGCTGCGGACCCAGTACGCGGCCGTCGGCGCGGCGGCCGGCGCGGTGCTGCCCCCCGCGGTC
>CAXSIB010000220.1:0-5910 GCA_964237095.1 uncultured Actinomycetales bacterium | reverse complement strand
GCAGCGGGCCCGGCATCCACGCCCGCCAGGCCGCGAGCTGGACGCAGGTCGTCTCGACAGCACGACCGGCGGCGGCTCCCTCCAGGCGAGGCCCGCGCGCAGCGCCGCGAGGGTCGGGTCGAGCAGCGCCGCACCGGCGCGGGCGACCCCGCCGCCGAGGAGCACGAGCGCCGGGTCCAGCAGCAGCGTCAGGTGGACCAGGCCGAGGGCGAGGGTCCGGGTCGCGGCCCCCCACACCTCAGCGGCGAAGGGGTCGTGGCCCAGGCGGGCCGCGATCTGCTCCGTGGTCGTCCCGGCCGGCCCGCCCGCGGCGGCGTAGCGGCGGGCCACCGACGCCCCGGAGGCGTACGCCTCGAGGCAGCCGTACTGGCCGCAGTTGCACGCCTCGCCGTCGGGCCACACCGGGATGTGCCCGAACTCCCCGGCCGCCGCGGCGGCGCCGACCCGCACGCGGCCGTCGACGCAGACCGCGCACGCGATCCCGGTCCCGAGGGTGACGAGGACGAAGTCGGTCAGCCCGCGGGCCGCGCCGACGGTCGCCTCGGCCACCGCCGCGGAGCGGACGTCGTGCCCGAGGGCGACCGGGATCCCGAGGGCGGTGGCGGCGAGGTCGGCCACCGCGACGTCCCGCCACGCCAGGTTCGACGCGTACACCACCCGTCCGCGGGGCTCGTCGAGCACGCCGGGGACGACGAGCCCGGCGCCCACGGCGGTCCGGCCGGCCGCGGCGGCGGCGTCGCGGAGCTCCCGCAGCCCGGCGACCACCGTGGCGAGCGCTGCCGCGCCGCCCCCCGCGGGGACCGGCCACGACGCGGTGTGCAGCAGCCGGCCGGTGACCTCGTGGACCGCGCCCTTGGCGGTCGTCCCGCCGAGGTCGAGGGCGAGGACGACCTCGGTGGGGCTCACGGTCGTCCCCGCGGTGGACGTGTCACGGAGGGAGTGTGCAGCGCACGCCCCACCAGCCGCCGGGGCACCGGCTGCGGGTGCCGCCGGGGCACCGGCTGTGGGTGGGGCCGGGGCACCGGCTGTGGGTGGGGCCGGGGCACCGGCACACTGCCCCGTGCCTCCTCGTGATCCGGTGTCCCCGCCCGACCTGCCTCCGCCGGCCGACCCGGCGCCCGCCGGTGGCCCGGGCCCCGGCGCGGCCGCCGCCCGCCCGCAGGGGGTGGGCCGGGTCCTCGTCGTCGGCTGGTCGAGCGTCCTGCACGGTGAGGCGACCGCCGGTGACGTGCTGAGCATGGCCGCGGTCGCCGCCGCGGTCGCCGACGCCGGGTACGCCGTCGACACGGCGTGGAGTGCGGTCATGCGGCCGGCGGGCGGGCTCGCCCTGGACGACGCCGACCCCGCGCGCTACAGCCACCTCGTCTTCGCCTGCGGCCCGCTGCACGGCGAGCCCGTGCTCGAGCTGCACGAGCGTTTCCGGGCGTCCACCCGGATCGCGGTCGGCGTCTCCGTGCTCGACCCGGCCGACCCGGCGGTGACGGGGTTCGACCTCGTGGTCCCGCGCGACGTCGCGGGCACCGAGGGCCGCCGCGACCTGGCCGCGACGGTGGCCGTCGCCGCCGTCCCGGTCGTGGGCGTGTTCCTGACCCACGGCCAGCAGGAGTACGCCGGCCGGCGCCGCCACGAGGCGGTCACCGGCGTGCTCGCCGGCTGGCTGCGGGGGCGCGCCGAGGCGACCCTCGACCTCGACACCCGGCTCGACCCGCGGGACTGGCGTCTCGCCGCGACCCCGGGACAGCTGGAGTCGGTGGTGCGCCGCCTCGACGCCGTCGTGACCACCCGGCTGCACGGACTCGTGCTGGCGCTGAAGAACGGGGTGCCCGCGGTGGCGGTCGACCCGGTCTCGGGCGGGGCGAAGGTGACCGCGCAGGCCCGCGCCTGGGGGTGGCCCGTGCTCGCCGCGGACGGCCTGACCCCGCCGGCGCTGGACGCCGCCCTCGACCACGCGCTGTCCGACGCGGGCCGCGCCGCCGCCCACGCCGCCGCGGGCTCGGCGACGGCGACGCCGCGCGGCGGCGACCCGCAGCTCGCCGCCCTGCTCGCGGCCCTGACCGAGGGCTGACGTCCCGCCGCCCGCCGTCGGTGGGCGACCGGTTCCTCCCGTGGTCACGTTCCCCACCCGGGGCACCGGGACATCGCCGCAGGTCAGGGGGTGCCGGCGAGAAACCGTTCGTGACCACGGTAGAAAAGCGGTCGGACCACCTGCTCGACCCCGATCACCGCGCCGACCCCGGCCCCGACCCCGCCCGGAGACCGCCGACCATGACCACCGTCCCGACCCTCCCGACCGAAGCCCTGCCGACGGACGCCGCCTCGACCGCACCCGGCGCCGGCCGCCCGCTGGCCGAGCGGGTCACGATCGTGCTGCTCACCTACAACTGCGCCGACCGGGTGGACGCGATGCTCGACCTGATCCTGCCGGCCGGGGTCGAGGTGGTCGCGGTCGACAACGCCTCGACCGACGCCACGGTCGCGACGCTGTCCGCCCGGGCGGGGGTCCGGGTGGTCGCGCTGACCACCAACACCGGCGCCGCCGGGCGCAACGTCGGCGTCGAGCACGCCCGCACCCCGTACGTCGCCTTCTGCGACGACGACACCTGGTACGAGACCGCCGGGCTGGCCCACGCGGCGGACCTGTTCGACGCGCACCCGAACCTCGGGCTGGTCACCGGGCGGATCCTCGTCGGGGATCAGGAGGAGCTGGACGCGATCTCCGCGGAGATGGCGGACTCGCCGCTGGCCGCGACGGGCGGGGTGGAGGGCGCCGTCCTCGTGAGCTACATGGGCGGGGCGTCGGTCACGCGGGCGTCGGCGTTCCTCGGCGTCGGCGGCTACGACCCGCGGTTCTTCATGGGCGGCGAGGAGGAGCTGGTCGGGTGGCGGCTGCTGCGCGCCGGCTGGGAGATGCGCTACGTCCCCGAGGTGGTGGTGCACCACCTGCCGAGCCTCGCGAACCACCTCGGCATGCGGACCTTCGGGATCCGCAACACCCTCTGGACCTCGTGGCTCACGCTGTCCGCGCCGGCGGCCCTGTCGTGGACCGCGCACATCGTGCGCCAGACCCCCAAGGACCGGATCCTCCTGCGTGGGCTGGTGATGGCGGTCCGCGGGCTGCCGTGGGTGGCCCGCGAGCGCGACGTCATGCCGCCCCGCTACGAGGCGATGATTCGCACGCTGCGCCGCGGACCCCAGCGGGCACGGCGGTTCGGCACCTCCCGCGTGTCGTCGGGCTGAGCCGGAGCCGCCGAGGTCGGTCTGTCCGGGGCGGCGCGACGGCTCGACGGCACGGGTCGGCGCGACCGGTCAGCGCGACGGGTCAGCGCGGCCGCAGCGGCGGGGTCGACCCGCCGGCGCCGTCCGCGACCCCCTGCAGGGCCTCGCGGACGACACCCTCGGCCCCGCGGCTCGGGACCCAGCCGAGTGACCGGATGCGGGTCGTGTCGAGGGTCGGGACCAGCATGCCGAGGTCGACCCAGCCCGGGTCGGTGGGCTGCAGCCCGAGCCGCCAGCTGACGTCCACGAGCCCGCGGAGCAGCGACGCCGGGACGCTCACCCAGCGCGCCCCGACGGCGTGTGCGAGGGCCGGCGGGTCCAGCACCGGGTCGGCGGCCACGTTGTACGCACCGCGCGCGGTCGGGTCGAACAGGATCCGGGCGAAGGCGTCGGCCAGGTCGGCGGTGTGGACGACCTGCAGCCGCAGCCGGGGCGGCGCGGGCAGGATCGGCACCGAACCCGGGCGCGGGACCAGGCGGGGCAGCAACCGCCCGAGGAAGTACCGCCCCTGCTCGGCCCCGGCCCCGGCCTGCAGGACCAGCGCCGGACGCACCCGGGCGACCCGGACCGCCGGGTGGGTGTCCTCGAAGACGTCGAGCAGCCGCTCGCAGATCGCCTTGTGCCGGCTGTAGGTCGAGGTGTGCAGGCCACCGGTGGGCCAGGTCTCGTCGACGGCCCGGTCCTGCGGGCCCTCGGAGTAGGCACCGAGAGAGCTGGTGTGGACGAGGGTGTCGACGCCGGTCGCGCCGACGGCGTCGAAGACCCGTCCGGTCCCGTCCACGTTGACCGCCGCCATCAGCGCGGGATCACGCGACGGCTGCAGGAGGAACGCCAGGTGCACGACCGCGTCGACGCCGGCGAACGCCGTCCGCAGCTCCGCGGCGGAGCCGGTGGTGCCGAGGTCGATGCGGCGGCGGGTCACCCGCGGAGAGAGCCCGACCTCGTCCTCGGGGAGCCGGCTCGAGATCGCGACGATCTCCTCGACCACGTCGCCCGACGGCAGCCGCTCGGCCAGCAGTCGTTCGACGAGACGGGTCCCGACGTTCCCCGTCGCCCCGGTGATCGCGACCCGCACGAGTGACCCCTCCCCCGGTCGATCACCCGCGGAGACTGGCCGCGGGTACGGCCTGCGGCCAGTCTGCCGCGCGGGTCCCGGCCCGTCGCGGCCAGTGCCCGGCCCCGGCGGACGTGGTCCACCGGGCGGGAGCGACCCGCCCGTCGGGTGCCGACGGGCGGGTCGCGGCGGTCGGCTCGTGACGCGGCGGTTCAGCTCTTGAAGACGTCCTTGACGTCCTCGCCGGCCTGCTTGACGTTCGCCCCGGCCTGGTCGGACTTCCCCTCGGCCTTCAGGCTGTCGTCGCCCTTGGCGTCGCCGACGACCTCCTTGATCTTGCCCTTGGCCTCTTCGGCCGCGTTCTTGATCTTGTCGCCCAGGCTCATGTCCGGTCCTCTCCTCGTGGTGGTGCTCGGTCCGTCCGTACGGCCCCCAGCCTGTCAGGCCGCGCGACCGGACTCAAGGTCACGGTGACGCAGCCGCCACGGACGGTCACCGATCACGGCGAGGCCGGCCGGGACCGGACCGCGTCCCGATTCCGGGCCGGGGCCGGAATAGGGTGACGCGCTGCCCTCGAATACAGACGCACGGTGACCATCGCGCATTCTTCGCCGAAAGAAGGGGGACAAAGGAGGACTCGCGGAACCCGGTGGTCCGTGCCACTGTCGGGCCTGCCCGCACTGCTGTGCGGGCCTGAGGAGCGGTCCAGCGCCGACCGCCAGATCGGACACCACATGTCTGTCGCCCGAAGAGCATTCCTCTCGACCTCCGGCCTCGGTGCCGCCGCCGTGGGTGTGGCTGCGCTCACCGCCGTGCCGGCCCTCTCCTCGACCGCCGGGGCCACCTCGGACACCGCGCCCACCCTGCCCGGCGCCGCCGCCCTGAGCGGTTCCCTCGTCGCCTTCATCAGCGATGTCCGCGCCGCCGAGGTCTCCCTCATGGTCGGTGAGGAGGAGATCGTCGTGCAGGACAAGGAGCTCGTCGGTCGCCTGCTCCGCGCCGCCACCCGCTGACCAGCGCCCGCTGACGACCACCCCCCGCTGACCGTCACCCGCTGACGGCCGGCCGGCCGCGGACCACGGCCCGCCCGCACCGCCCCGCCCTCTCCTGCCCCTCTCGCATTCCACCCTGTCCGGAGGAAGCCATGTCCTCGCACCGCGAAGCACCCGAGATCTCCAAGGACCCGGTCGCCGACAACACCGACGTGTATGCCTTCGTCTCACCGAAGGCGCCGTCGACCGTCACGCTGATCGCGAACTTCAACCCGTTCCAGAAGCCCGACGCCGGGCCGAACTTCTACGAGTTCGGTGACGACGTCCTGTACGAGATCCACATCTCGAACAAGGGCGACGCGAAGGCGGATGTCACCTACCAGTTCCGTTTCTCCACCAAGATCCGGGACAAGAACACCTTCCTGTACAACACCGGCCCGATCACGCACATCACCGACGCGACCTGGAACCGCCCGCAGCACTACTCGGTGACCCGGGCCACCCGCGGTGGGCACTCGGAGGTGCTCGCGAAGGACCTGATGACCCCGCCGGTCAACGTCGGCGTCCGCAGCACGCCCGACTACGCGA
>CAXSIB010000219.1:0-5932 GCA_964237095.1 uncultured Actinomycetales bacterium | reverse complement strand
TGCAGATCGAGGAGACGAAGCTCCCCGGGATCGGCCTCCGCCACGACTTCGTGACGGACGCCGGACGCCGACTCGGCGTGGTCTCCCACCGCGACGGCGAGCGGGACCTCGTCGTGTACGACGCGAACGACCCCGACGCCTGCGCCGTCTCCCTGGCCCTCACCGACGCCGAGAGCGACGCCCTCGCCGAGCTGCTCGGCGCCCCGCGGATCGCCGAGCGCCTCCAGCGCCTGCGCGACGACGTGGCCGGCATCGTCACCGAGCAGGTCCTCGTCGCCGCCGGGTCCCCGTTCGACGGCCGGACCCTCGGCGACACCGCGACCCGGACCCGCACCGGCGCGTCGATCGTCGCGCTCCTGCGCCGCGACGAGGTCATCACCTCACCGCGCCCGGACCAGCGGTTCCGGGCCGGCGACCGGGTCGTCGTCGTCGGGAACCCGGACGGGGTCCGCGACGTCGCGGCGCTCTTCCACGGCGGCTGAGCGGGCGCCCGGCTCGTGCACACCGCGAAGCTGCTGCTGGAGCTGGGTGGGGTCGTCTTCGGCCTCGGGATCCTGGGCCGCCTCGCCGGCCGGATCGGGCTGTCGCCCATCCCCCTCTACCTGATCGCCGGGCTCGCCTTCGGGGCCGGGGGGCTGGTCCCGCTCAACACCCCGTCGGGCTTCATCGAGGCCGGTGCCGAGGTGGGGGTGGTGCTCCTGCTCCTGCTGCTGGGGCTCGAGTACTCCGCCGACGAGCTCGTCTCCAACCTCCGCGTCCAGGCGCCGGTCGGGGTCCTCGACCTCCTGCTCAACGCGGTTCCCGGCGTGGTCGTCGCGCTCGCCCTCGGCTACGGGGCGCTCGGTGCGCTGGTGATGGCGGGGGTGACGGCGGTCTCGTCGTCGGGGATCATCGCCAAGGTCCTCGCCGACCTGGGGCGCCTCGGCAACCGCGAGACCCCGACCGTCCTGTCCGTGCTGGTGCTGGAGGACCTCGGGATGGCGGTCTACCTCCCGATCCTCACCGCGCTGCTCACCCACAGCTCCGGGGCGCGGCTGGCGACGTCGCTGGCGGTCGCGCTGGCGACGCTGATCGTGGTGCTCGTGGTCGCGCTGAGGTTCGGCGGCGCCATCAGCTCGCTGCTCGCCTCGCGCAGCGACGAGGTCCTGCTGCTGTCGATCTTCGGGCTCGCCCTGCTGGTGGCCGGCGGCGCGGAGACCGTGCACGTGTCGGCCGCGGTCGGGGCGTTCCTGCTGGGCATCGCGCTGTCCGGGCCGACCGCGGAGAAGGCGCTGCCCCTGCTCGAACCCCTGCGGGACCTCTTCGCGGGGCTGTTCTTCGTGTTCTTCGGGCTGCGGACCGACCCGTCCACGCTGCCGTCGGTGATCCTGCCGGCGCTGCTGCTCGTCGTCGCCGGGATCGCGACCAAGGTGGTCACCGGGGCGATCGCGGCGCGGCGGGCGGGCATCGGGGCGCCCGGGCAGATCCGGGCCGGCGCCGCGCTGATCCCCCGCGGGGAGTTCTCGATCGTCATCGGCGGGCTCGCGCTGTCGGCCGGCCTGCCGTCCCAGATCGCCGCGCTGGTCGCCGCCTACGTGCTGGTCCTCGCCGTCCTCGGGTCCTTCGCGCCCAAGCTCGCCGACCCCCTCGCGCGGGCGGCCGGACGGCGCGCGGCGGCCCGGAGCCGGGCGCTCGCCGACCGGACCGGCGGCGAAGCCGGCGCGTAGCCGGTCGGGGAAGCGGGTCGGCGGCGACCCTCGCGTCCCGTTGCGGCGATCGGCATCGTCATCGCCCGCTCCCTGCGGACACGTCCAGGACGAGTTGGGACGGGTGGGACACGTGAGGCGCCTCACGTGTCCCACCCGTCCCAACGCGTCGTCGACGTGCTCGGGCCGGCCGCCGGGACCGCCGACGTGGGTCCGGCGGCCGGGCGGCCGGACGCCGGCGCGGCCGCGCTCTAGCGTTCGGGCGGTGAGCCAGCGCGGAGTGTCCGACCTGTTCGACCCGGCCGCCTGGGACCCGGTGCCGGGTTTCGACGACCTGACCGACGTCACCTACCACCGCAGCCGGGAGACCGCGGGCGGCCCGCCGCGGGTGGTTCGGGTGGCGATCGACCGACCCGAGGTCCGCAACGCCTTCCGGCCGGAGACCGTCGACGAGCTCTACCGGACCCTCGACCACGCCCGGCAGACCTCGTCGGTGGGGTGCGTGCTGCTGACCGGGAACGGGCCCTCGGCGAAGGACGGCGGCTGGGCGTTCTGCTCCGGCGGGGACCAGCGGATCCGCGGGCGCGACGGCTACCGGTACGCCGGCAACGACACCGGCGGGGCCGGCTCGGACGGCGTGGTCCCGGATGCGGCGCGGGCCGGACGACTGCACATCCTGGAGGTCCAGCGGCTGATCCGGACGATGCCGAAGGTCGTGGTCGCGGTGGTCCCCGGGTGGGCCGCCGGCGGCGGCCACAGCCTCCACGTGGTGTGCGACCTGACCCTGGCCAGCGCCGAGCACGCCCGCTTCAAGCAGACCGACGCCGACGTGGGCAGCTTCGACGGCGGCTACGGCTCGGCGTACCTGGCCCGCCAGGTCGGCCAGAAGCGGGCGCGGGAGATCTTCTTCCTCGGCCGGACCTACTCCGCGCAGGAAGCGTTCGCGATGGGGGCGGTCAACGAGGTCGTCGCCCACGCCGACCTCGAGCGGACCGCGCTCGCGTGGGGCCGGACGATCGTCGCGAAGAGCCCGACCGCGCAGCGGATGCTCAAGTTCGCGTTCAACCTCGCCGACGACGGCCTGGCCGGCCAGCAGCTGTTCGCCGGGGAGGCGACCCGCCTCGCGTACGGCACCGACGAGGCCGCCGAGGGCCGGGCGGCGTTCCTCGAGAAGCGGGACCCGGACTTCGGCGACATCCCCTGGTCCTACTGATCTCGGCGTCCGGCCCGGGCCGCGGTCGCTGTCCGGTGTCGACACCCGACGCGCCTCACGTCGCCCACACGACGACGACCAGATCGCTCAAGCGGACACCGGCCGGGACGGTCGACGACCGACGTGACTGCCGTGCTGAGTCCGTGTGGTCGGGCGCCGGCCGGGGCCGCCGGCCGGGTGGCGACCGCCGGCCCCGCGGTGCTCAGCCCTCCTCGATCTCCGAGAACAGGATGCGGACGCCGCCGGTGGCGAGGCCGAAGATGCTCGGGAAGAGCTCGCCGGCCTCGGGCGTGGTGACCGCGGCGCTGGCGGCGTCGTAGTCGGTGAAGTAGAGGTCGACCGCGCGGTAGGCCGGGGTCGGGGTGCCGTCCTCCTTCGGCCACACCTTCGACGTCTCGACCTTCACCAGTCCGGGCAGCTTCTTCGCCAGCTCGAGCTGCGCCGGGTAGGCGGCCTCGAACGCGGCGGCGTCGGTGGGGTTGTCGTAGATGACGGAGATCTTCGTGGGGGTGGCCATGGCCCGGAGGCTACGGGGTGGTGGTGGTCGCGACGTCCGCGGGCAGCGGGGCGCGCACCGACGCCGAGGTGACGGGCGCCGGGAGCCCGAGCAGGTCGAGCAGGCCGTCGGCGACCCGGGTCAGCGCGGCCGCCGCGGCGGGGCTGACGGTGATCAGCCCGGTGAAACCGTGGACCATCCCGGCGCAGTCCTCGAGCACCACCGGCACCCCGGCGCCGCGGAGGGCCTCGGCGTAGGCGACGCCCTCGTCGTGGAGCATGTCGAACTCCGCGACCGCGACGACGGCGGGCGGGAGGCCCGCGTGGTCGGCGGCCCGCAGCGGGGACACCCGTGGGTCGGCGGCGCGGGACTCGGCGTCCGGGCCGAGGTACAGCCGCGCGAACCAGTCGCCGTCGGCCGCGGTGAGCACCGGGCCGTCCGCGTTCGCGACGCGCGACGGGTAGTCCCCCAGGAGGTCGGTCGCCGGGTAGGCCAGGACCTGCGCGGCGAGCGCCGGGGCCCCGGCCGCGCGCAGCTCGTGGGTGACCGCCGCGGCCAGGTTCGCCCCGGCGCTGTCCCCGCCGACGACGAGCGGGCCGCCTGCGCCGCCGAGCTCGTCGAGGTGGCCCGCCGCCCAGCGGACCGCGGCGACGGCGTCGTCGAGCCCCGCCGGGAAGGGGTCCTCCGGGGCGAGGCGGTAGGCGACGGACACCACGACGGCCCCGGTGTCGCGGGCGAGGCTGCGGCACACCAGCTCCGACCCGTCGAGGTCGCCGAGGACCCAGCCGCCGCCGTGGAACCAGACGACGGTCGGCACCGGCGGCGACCCCGCGGAGCCGGGGGGACCGGTGGTGCCCAAGGTGGCGGCCGGGCCCGCGGTGGCCCGGTAGCGGCGGGCGGCCAGGGGTCCGGCGGCGCCGTCGACGGTCAGGTCGCCGGTCTCGGCCAGCGGGATCGCGGCGGCGGCGTCCTCGGCGTCGATCATCGAGCCGGCGCCGCGGACCTCGGCCGGGTCCATCGTCGTGATCGACGGGAGGTCGAACGACGCGAGCAGCTCGAACACCGCGGCCAGGTCCGGGTCCATGGGCACGTCGCCGAGTCTGCCGCAGCCCCGGTCGGGTCGACCGCCGGGCGGGTGCGGGACGACCGCCGGGCGGGTGCGGGACGACCGCCGGCCGACGCCGGACGACGGCCGGTGTCCCGGTCGGGGACCGGTGGAGGCGGAGCGGCGACCGGTGCGACGCTGCCGGGGTGGCAGACGGTGCAGCGACCCCGGTGACCGCCACCGCCGGGCCCCGCCGGTGACCGCGACCGGCGGTGACCGGCTGCTCGGGGTCGATGCCGTCTCCGGGCCGGCGGTGCTCGAGACGCTCGTCCCGGCGCTGCGCCGCGCGATGGCCGGCGACTCCGCGCTGCTGCCGCTCCCGACCGATGCCGGGCGGCCGGCGGTCGCCCGCCTGCTCGACGTCGTTGTCCCGGCCACCGGCCGCGACGGGACGCCGATCGCGCTCGTCGTGCCCACGTCGGGGTCGACCGGGCTCCCGAAGGGGGTCCTGCTCAGCGTCGGCGCGCTGCTCGCCTCCGGGGCCGCGACCCGCGACCGGCTCGGGCCCGGTCCCCGCTCCCCCGGCGGTCCCCGGCCCGCGACGTGGCTGCTGGCGCTGCCGACGACGCACGTCGCCGGCCTCCAGGTGCTGCTGCGGGCGGCGCTGGACGACACCGTGCCGGTGTGTCTCGACCTGTCCGCGGGCTTCGACGTCGAGCGGTTCACCCGCGCCGCGCGGGCCTGCCGGGCCGCCGCCGACGCCGCCGGCGGCCCCGCCCACACCTCGCTCGTCCCGACGCAGCTGGTCCGGGTCCTCGACGCCGGAGGCGCCGCGGCGGCGGCGCTCGCCGCCCTCGACGCGGTCCTGGTCGGCGCGGCCGCCACCCCGCCCGCCCTGCTGGCCCGGGCGGCCGCCGCCGGGGTCCGGGTGGTCACGACCTACGGGATGAGCGAGACCTGCGGCGGTTGTGTCTACGACGGGGTCCCGCTCGACGGCGTCACCGCGAGCGTCGACCCCGACCCGGACCTCGCCACCGACACCGACACCGGCCGACGGCGCGCCGGTCGGGTCGAGGGGCGGGTGGTGCTGGCCGGGGCGGTGGTCTTCTCCGGGTACGCCGGTGACCCGGCGGCGACCGCGGCGGTCCTGGCCGGCGACCGGTTCGCGACCGCGGACCGGGGACGCCTGGACGGCGGCGTGCTGACGGTGCTCGGCCGCCTCGACGCGGTGGTCGTGACCGGCGGGGAGAAGGTGTCCCCCGAGGCGGTGGAGCGGGTGCTGCTCGCCCGACCCGACGTGGCCGACGCGGTCGCTGTCGGGGTCCCGGACCCCGAGTGGGGCCAGGTGGTCGGGATCGTCGTCGTGCCCGCCGCGGGCTCGGCTGCCGGCGCGGACCCGTCAGGAGCCGGCGCGGGCGGTCCGACGCTGGCCGTCCTGCGATCGGCGGTGGCCGCGGCCCTCGGGCGGGCGGCCGCCGAGGATCCGCGCGATC
>CAXSIB010000218.1:0-5955 GCA_964237095.1 uncultured Actinomycetales bacterium | reverse complement strand
GCGGACCCTCTACGACGCGGCCCCCGCGTGCACCCGCGTGATGCCCGCCGACGTGGCCGACGCGATCAGCTGGGCGCTCTACCACGACGTGCAGGGCGACCTGGACCCGCGGAGCACCGCCGCGCCGCAGCGGCTGGCCGGGGTCCCGCTGGCCGGTAAGACCGGGACCACCGACCGGCACAACGCCGTCTGGTACAACGCCTACAACCCCCAGTTCGCGGCGTCGCTGATGGTGGCCCGACCCAACATCCTGGAGTCCGTGGACGACCAGGTCATCGGCGGGGTCAACGTCCAGTCCTCCACCGGCGGGACGACCGCCGGCAACATCTGGTCCGCGATCATGGACCCGATCCTCCTGGCCCAGAAGACCCACCCCGGGTTCGTCGACCGGCCCGCCGACAAGTTCGACGCGGCGTCCGGGGTGCTGGGCGCCAAGGCCGCGGTGCCGGACGTCGTGGGCAGCGACCTCGCCACCGCGGAGCTCGAGCTCGTCCGGGCCCAGTTCAGCTACACGGTCTCCTCGCAGGCGATCGACTCGACGGTCCCGGCCGGTCTCGTCGCCGCGACCAGCCCCGGCGGCGGCTCGCAGACCGCCATGGGCACGAGCGTGACGATCTACCTGTCGACGGGCAACGCGCCGACCCCGACCGCCACGCCGACGCCGTCCGCGACCACCGCCCCGGGTCCGACCGCGAGCCCGACCGTGTCGCCGACCGCCGCTCCGACACAGTCGCCGAGCGCGGCGCCGACGGCTCAGGCCACCGCGACCGCGGCCCCGAGCCGGGCCGCCACCGCCACGGCCGCGGCCGGCTCCACCGGCTGATGGCGACCCCCACGGGGACAGCCCGGACGGCTCGGACGGCCCGTCGGATCGGGGTGGGCGCCGTCGGCGCGGGGGCGGCCGCGGTCGCCTGGGGAGCGGGGGTGGAGACCCGGTCGTTCCGGCTCCGCCAGCTCTCCGTGGCGGTCCTGGCGGCCGGGCAGCGCCCCGTGCGGGTCCTGCACGTCTCCGACCTGCACCTGCTCCCCCGCCAGCACCGCAAGCAGCGGTTCGTCCGCGCGCTCGCCGGCCTGCGGCCCGACCTCGTCGTCGACACCGGGGACCACCTGTCCGCCGTCGACGGGCTGCCCGCGCTGCTGGACACCCTCGGGCCCCTCCTCGACCGGCCCGGGTGCTTCGTCTACGGCTCGAACGACTACACCGCGCCCGAGCCGCGCAACCCGTTCCGGTACCTGCTGCCGGAGTCCCTCAAGCGGCCGCCGGCGGACGACGGGGACCCGCTGCCGTTCGAGGCGATGCGCACCGCGCTGACCGCCGGCGGCTGGGCGGACCTCGACAACGCGAGCGCCCTGGTCCGCCTCGCCGACGGCCGGACCGTGTCCCTCGCGGGGGTCGACGACCCGCACATCGGTCGCGACGACCTCGAGGTCCTGGCCCGCCCGCCGGACCCGGGCGCCGACCTGGCCGTGGCCGTGGCGCACGCCCCCTACCGGCGGGTGCTGGACACCGCCATCGGCGCCGGCTGGCCGCTCGTCATGGTCGGGCACACCCACGGCGGCCAGCTGTGCGTCCCGGGCTGGGGCGCCATCATCAGCAACTGCGACCTCCCGCCCCGGCAGGCGTCGGGCCTGTCGCGCTGGCGGAGCCCGTACGGCGACACGGGCTGGCTGCACGTGTCGGCCGGGCTGGGCACGTCGCCGTACGCGCCGGTCCGGTTCGCGTGCCCGCCCGCGGCGACCCTGCTCACCCTCGTCCCCGCCTGAGGGCCCGACCGGCCGGGCCGAGGGCGGACCGGCCACGGCCGGACGTCGGTTAGGCTGCACCTGCTCGAGGACCGGGGTGTGGCGCAGCTTGGTAGCGCGCCTCGTTCGGGACGAGGAGGCCGTGGGTTCGAATCCCGCCACCCCGACCGCGGTCCGGACGTACCGGCGACCGGCTCAGGCCGGTCGCCGGTCTGCGTCCGGGGCCACCCGAGGGCGGATCCGCAGCATCCCGGCCACCTGGCGAGCTCCTCAGGTGACGTCCACAGGTAGCGATCGTTCGATCACGGTCTGTAGCCTCTGTGGGACATTGGCCCAGGCGAGCCCGACGACCCGGCCGCCACCGTGTGCGCCGCGCCCGCCGCGAGCCGACACCAGGGAGCCCGGCCATGACACGCACCCCCATCGACGCCGTCTCGACGGGCGGGATGATCACCGCCGGCACGACCAACGCCCTGATCACCAACGACGGCGACCACGAGACCCGGATCGTCGCCCTCGGCACCGGGGTCAACCGGCCGCTCGTCGGGGTCAACGCCCTGACCGGGTACTTCTACGCGGACGCCTACCCCGGGATCGACCCGACCGGCCGGACGGACAGCACCGCCGGCATGAACGCGCTGCACTCCGCCCTCCCCGCGGGCGCGACGGTGTTCTACCGGCCGGGTCGCTACGTCGTCAGCGGCCCGCTCACCCAGCCGTCGTTCGAGGTGACCGTGATGGGGGTCGGCGACGGGACCGTGTGGTTCTTCCAGCCGTCGGCCGCCGGCGTCATGATGACGATCCGGGGCAGCTCGTACCTCAAGTTCGTCGCGCTCAAGTTCCTCTTCACGCAGTCGGCGGCGGCCGCCGGGAGCACGTTCTTCCTGCTGTCGAACACCTTCTGCTGCAAGTTCCACCGCTGCACGTTCCAGGGCCAGCACACCGCGGTCGGCGACGCCTACGGGACCGCCACCGGGCACATCGGGGTCGCGCTGACCGCGAACGCCGGCGACAGCATCTTCATGGACTGCCTGTGGAGCAACCTCGGGGTGGGGGTCGCGACCGACTCCATCCAGAACGCGATCATCGGGGGCCGGTTCGCGACCTGCTGGATCGGCATCCACGGCACGTCCGACATCGCCGGCAGCGGCCAGGCCAACGCGGGCATGACCATCAGCGGCTACGTGCCGTTCATCAGCAGCGCCGCCATGCCCGGGCTCGTGCACCGCAACATCCTGATCGACGGTGCGGCCGGCCAGTGGTGGATCAGCCAGATGTGGGCCGAGGGCGGCGACATCGCGATCGAGGTGGGCTCGACCGCGGGCGGGCCGTCCCAGTTCGTGCTGACCAGCTCTAAGATCTCGGCCCAGACCCGGTGCATCGTGCTCCACAACGCCAACTGGCCGAAGCTCTCCGGGGTCCAGGTCGGCAAGGGCACCGTCGGCCTGAGCATCGACCCGGGGCTCCGCCACGGCGTGGCCGACGCGCTCACGTCGAACATCGCCGACGACCCGCAGGTGGTGTCGCAGGTCTACCTGCCGGCCACGTTCCCGAAGGGCTGGGTCCTCAACGGGACCCCGGTCTGACCGGGTCGACAGGGACGACGCCCGGCCCTCAGCCCCCGGGGTAGAGCCCGGGCGACGGGTACCGCGCGGGCCCCGGATGGGGCCCGGGCGTCCCCCGGCCCGTGCCACCCCGGTCCGCGACAGGCGCCCGGGAGATCCCCGGGGCGGCTGTGTCCGCCCCGAGCACGAGCAGCGCGGCGGCGGCCAGGACCGTCCGCCGCACGACCCGGACGACCGGTCCGACGGGCGCGGAGCTCACCCGCCCGCGGCCACACCCGCCCGACACGGACCGGGAGCAGGACCGGGGGCCGGGCCGCGGCCCTCGATCCGCGCCCGCGCCACCGACCGCACGGCCAGCGCGAGCATGACGAGCACCGTGGCCTCGATCCCCTTCCCGAGGGCCTCCGCCACGTTGACCACGGCGCCCTCGCTCAGCGCCGAGAGACCCGCCACGTAGGCCGCGAGCACGAGCACCCACCGCGAGCGGGACACGAGGGCGACCGCGCAGCCGATCGTGAGCAGCGCGAGCACGACGGACTCGACGACGACCCCCGGGTACCCGGCCACCACGAACCCCTCGGCGGCCGGGCCGTGCGCGAGGTGGACCGAGGTCACCGACGTCCGCCCGGTGCTCACCGTCAGTCCCCGGACGTCGAGGGCCCACAGGGCGCCGACCGGGGCCTCCTTGTCCGGGTCGAGCGGCCGCGGGACGAGGGCGAGGACCGCGAGGCGCACGAGCCCGGCGGACGTCAGCCACGCCCCCCGCCCCGCCGTGGTGGCGTCGGTCACCGACGAGAGGAGGTCGAACCGGGTGACGATCGGCATGAACGGGCGCAGCCACCCCGAGTAGCTGCTGAGGTTGGAGACCTGGTGCCCCTCGAGGGTCTTGACCCGCTGGATGCCGAGGAACGCCACGAACCCGGCCGCGCCGGCGGCCGCGATGAGCCCCCGCGACCGCCGCGCCCCCGCCGCCATCGCGCCGAGGAGCAGCGCGCACAGGACGGCGAGGACGGGGGTCTTCGACGAGAACAGCACCGACCAGACCGCCTCGAGCGCGACGATCACGGCGGGCGTCCGCAGCCGGCCGCGGCGGACCGTCGCGACGAGCATGAAGGCACTGATCGACGCCATGAGCCCGACGAGGCCGACCGCCGCGCTCGCCGGCCGCAGGAGCAGGCCGAGACGGCCGATCCAGCCGAGGGAGTAGAGGAAGACCAGCTCGGACTGCGCGAACGGGGCGAACAGCACCCGCGGGGTCGGCGCGACCCGGGCCGGGCGCCCGGACGTGACGAGCAGGTAGGCGAGCACGACCGCGCACCACGCCGCGACCGAGACGTTGACGACGGTCAGGTCCCGGACCACGCCCGGGACGTAGCCGGACGCGGCGATCCGCGGGTCGGCGACCGGGTCGTCCTTCAGCGGCTGCGGGTGGTACGTCGTGAGGACCCAGGCGCGCACTCCGTACCCGAGCAGCCAGAACACCAGCTGGATGGAGACGAGCAGCCGCAGCGGGGCGGCCGCCGGTCGGACGGCGAGGAACAGCACCGCGCACAGCAGCACGAGGCACGCGAGTTCGTTGGCCACGGCCCAGCTCACGAGACCCCCACCGCGGCGAGGATCTCCCGGGCGCGGTCGGTGTAGGTGTTGCCGCCCGTGGTGATCCGGCGCCAGCCGGCCTCGGTGATCCGGTCGGCCCGGCGGCGGTCGGCCGCCGCCCGGTCCAGCTGCTCGACGAGCTCGTCGTAGGAGTCGAAGTAGAGGGCCTCCGTGCCCTCGGTGAGCAGTGCCTCGTGCTCGTCGGTCCGCTCCCCCACGACGAGCCCGCCGGCCGCGGGGACCTCGAAGGACCTGCAGGTGTGGGTGTCGGGGGTGTTGAGCAGCACCAGGTTCGACCGGATCGCGGCGATCGTCGCCGCGAAGTCCTGGCCGTAGACCGCGGGCGACATCGTGGCGTGGTGCGCGGCGTCCGACCCGCGCCAGCCCTCCCCGGCCAGGAGCAGGCGCCGGCCGTAGGTCTCCGCCAGGCGGGCGAGCAGCTGCATCCGGCCCGGCCGGTTGTGGGCGGTGCCGATGAACCCCACCTCGTGCCGCTCGCCGACGGCGCGGGGGTGGCGGAAGTGCCAGGCCGGGTCGTAGGCCGACATGACGAAGGTGACCGCCCGGGCCCCGCGGTCGGTCAGCGGGGCGACGTTGTGGCGCTTGGTGGTCACGACCATGTCCCATGCGTGCTCGTGCGCGAGGTAGTCCGGGCTCACGAAGTCCGGGTTGGTCACGTCGTCCGGGCTGTAGTGGATCGTGACGGGCGCCGTGGTCGAGAGCAGCAGCGGCTGGGGGACGTGGATGGTCTTGAAGCAGAAGAGGACGTCCGGGCGGAACGCCCGCGCCCGGTCGAACTGATCGGCGAAGCGGGCGTGGGTCCAGGGCGCCCGGCGCCCGAACGCGTGCTTGTAGGCCCAGGCCGGGCCGAGGCGCCGCGGGTTGGCGATCGCGTCGGTCCGCAGGGCCAGCACGTCGTGGCCGAGGGCGGCGAACCCGTGGGCCATGGACGTGGAGTTGCTCCCGACCGCCCCGTTGCCCACGTAGAGGATCTTCACGGACCGACCCTACGGTCCGGCGAGGGGCGCGGACCAGCTCCCGCGACCTGCAT
>CAXSIB010000217.1:0-5955 GCA_964237095.1 uncultured Actinomycetales bacterium | reverse complement strand
CCGGGGCACCACCCCGTCGTGGGCCGTCCCCGCGCACGTCGTCGGGTCCGTCCGCGCCGCGGGGGTCCTCTCCCTCAGCGTCCGGCTCCGCGTCGACACCGCGGCCGTCGAGCGGTACGCGACCGCGGTCTCGACTCCCGGCTCCGCCGCCCACGGTGAGTTCCTGACGCCGCGGGCGTGGGCCGCGCGGTTCGGGGCGAAGCCCGCCGAGGTGGCCGCCGTCGTCGCCTTCCTGCGCGCACACGGCTTCACCCACGTCGCGGTCGACGCCAGCCGCACCGCGGTGGCGGCCCGGGCCACCGTCGGCCAGGCGCAGACGGCGTTCGGGGTGACGGTCCGGGAGTACTCCGTCGGCGGGCAGACCCTGCGCGCGCCCGACCGGAACGTCCGGGTTCCGGCCGCCCTGGCCGGGGCGGTCACCGCGGTGCTCGGGCTCAGCCAGCACCCGGCGACCCCCGCGTCGGTCCGGGTCGACCAGCCGAGCCGGGCGGCCGGCACGGCGGCCGTGGCGCCGGCAGCGCTCGTCCCGGCGCCCTGCTCGTCCTGGTACGGCCAGTACGAGGTCAAGGGGCTGCCGGCCGCGTTCGGGGTCACCACGCTCCCGACCGCGATCTGCGACGGGTACGTCCCGAAGCAGATCCAGTCCGCGTACGGCCTGTCCGCGACGATCGCCCAGGGCACCACCGGGAAGGGCGTGAAGGTCGCGATCCTCGACGCCTACGAGCTGCCCACGATGGCCGCGGACCTCGCCCGCTACTCGAAGGCGTACGGCCTGCCGGCGCTGGAGGCGGGCCAGTACACGGAGAACGTCCCCGCGGCCTACGCCCACGAGGCCGCCTGCGGGGGCATCGACGGCTGGAACGGCGAGGAGGCGCTCGACGTCGAGTCGGTGCACACCACCGCACCCGGCGCCGACATCGTCTACGTCGCCGGCTCGGACTGCAGCACCGGGCTCTCCGACGCCTTCGACCGTCTTCTCGCGGGCGACGGCCGGGCGCCGCTGGCCTCGATCGCGACGAACTCCTACGGCTACGGCGGTGAGGGCCTGGCCCCGGCCGACCAGCAGGCGGAGACCCTGCAGTTCCTGCAGGCCGCGGTGGAGGGCGTCACCGTGCTCTTCTCCTCCGGCGACGACGGCGACGAGGCCGCCGGCAACGACGGCGTCGCGCAGCCGTCGGAGGAGGCCGTCAACCCGTGGGTCACCGCGGTCGGCGGGACCAGCATCGGCATCGGCGCGACCGGCGGCCGGCTGTTCGAGACCGGCTGGGAGACCTCCCGCACCGCGCTGACCACCGCCGCGGACGGGACCCCGGCGTGGGCGCTCCCGCTGCCCGGTGCGTCGGTGTTCGGCGCGACCGGCGGCACCAGCGCCAGCTACCCGGAGCCCTCGTACCAGAAGGGGGTCGTGCCCGACGCGCTCACCTACGCCCGCGGCAACGGGGTGGCCGGGCGGGTCGTCCCGGACATCGCGGCCATCGGCGACCCGTACACCGGCTTCCGCGAGGGCTACTCCTCCCTCGACCCGACGACGGGGATCCGCACCTACGTCGAGTACGGCATCGGCGGCACCTCGGTGTCGTCCCCGATGACCGCCGGCATCATCGCCCTCGCCCAGCAGTCGAGCCCACGGCGGTTCGGCTTCATCAACCCGGTCCTGTACGGGCTCGCGTCGACGAGGGCGCTGCACGACATCCAGGCGCCGCGCCCGGCGGAGACCCCGTCGGAGCAGGCTGTGGTGTTCGACAGCGCGTCCCGCCAGGAGACCGACCTCGTCGGCCTCGACAAGGCGAGCACGCTGCTCACCACCCACGGGTACGACGACGTGACCGGTCTCGGCACCCCGAACGGCCGCGCGTTCGTCACGGCGCTGGCCGCGACCCTGCGGTAGGTCCCCGGTCCCATCCGACGACAGCCGCCCGCACCGCCCCACCCGGGGCCGGTGCGGGCGCTGTCGCACACGGGTCGGCGGACCGGGTCGGCGGACCGGGTCAGCGCGAGAGGAGGCGGAACAGGCGTCGCTTCGCCGCGGTGTAGGGCGGGTAGAGCAGCGGGGGGTCCGGGCGGGTCCGGGTCGTGACGACCGGGCGGAGATGACTGAACCGGCGCAGGGAGTCCACGCCGTGGTAGGCGCCGTACCCCGACGCGCCGACCCCGCCGAACGGCAGCCCGGGCGCCCCGGTCTGGACGGTGGCGTGGTTGACGACGACCGCGCCGGAGCGGGTGCCGTCGACCAGCGTGCGGGTCACGTCGTCGTCGGCGGTGAAGACGTAGACCGCCAGCGGCGCGGGCTGGGCGGCGATCAGCTCCCGGGCCGCCGCGGCGTCGGGCACGGTCACCACCGGGAGGATCGGGCCGAAGACCTCCTCGGTGAGCAGCGCGCTGCCGGGGTCGGGGTCCAGCACGACGGTGGGAGCCACCCGCCGGCGGTCGAGGTCGACGCGCCCGCCGCAGAGCACCCGGCCGCCGTGGCCCGTGAGCAGGCCCGCCAGGCGCTCGGTGTGGGCCCGGTCGACGATGCTCCCGAGGTCGGCCGACGCCAGCGGGTCGGCGCCGAACATCGCGGTCACCGCCGCGACGAGGGCCTCGGTGAACTCGGCGGCGACCCGGGTGTGGACGAGGACGTGGTCGGGGCGGGTGCAGGTCTGTCCGGCGTTCAGGAACGCCGCCCAGGCCAGGCGCCGGGCCGCGACCGCGACGTCGGCGGTGGCGTCGACGTAGGCCGGGCTCCGCCCCCCGAGTTCCAGAGTGGCCGGGGTGAGGTGCTCGGCCGCCGCATGGGCGACGATCCGCCCGACCCGGGCGCCTCCGGTGTAGACGACGTGGTCGAGCGGGGCCGTCAGCAGCGCGGTCGCGACGTCCGCGCCGCCGGTCAGGACCGCGACCGAGGCCGGGTCCAGGTACTCGGGCAGCGTCCGCGCGAGCAGGGCGGCGGTGGCCGGCGCGAGCTCCGACGGCTTGAGGACGACCGCGTTCCCGGCCGCCACGGCCCCCGCGAGCGGGCTCAGGGCCAGCTGGAGCGGGTAGTTCCACGGTGCGATGACCGCGACCGTCCCGAGGGGGTGCGGCTCGAGGCGGGCCGAGGCCGGCTGCAGCTGCCACGGCATCGGCCGCGACTCCGGCCGCAGGAAGGCCGGGAGGACCTTGCGGAGCTGCTTCAGCTCGGCGTTCAGCACGCCGATCTCGGTGAGCTCGGCCTCGGCGGCGGGCTTGGCGAGGTCTGCCGCCAGCGCCCGCAGGATCGCGTCGTGCTGCTCGCGCAGGAGCCGGCCGAGGCCGTCGAGCTGCGCCAGGCGGACCGCGAGCGGCCGGCCCCGGCCGTCGCGGCCCCAGGCCCGGACCCGGTCGACCTCGCCCTCGACGGCACCGGGGGCGGTGGCCTTCGCAGCCACCGCCCCCGGGTCGGTCGTCACCGCCGCGACGTCCATGGCATCAGCATGCGCGCAGCGGGCGTCAGGCCCCGGCCGCGACCCCCACGCCGATCGGGCACGACACGCCCGTCTCGCCGTGGCCGCAGTAGCCCCACGGCACCTTGTGCAGGTACTGCTGGTGGTCGGTCTCCGCGTAGTAGAAGGCGCCCGCGGGGACGATCTCGGTGGTGATCGGGCCGAACCCGGCCGCGCTCAGGCGGACCTGGTACTGCTCGCGCGCCAGCTCGGCGGCGGCCAGCTGCTCGCCGGTCGTGGTGTAGATCTCCGAGCGGTACTGGGTGCCGACGTCGTTGCCCTGCCGGAAGCCGGTGGTCGGGTCGTGGCTCTCCCAGAACACCCGCAGCAGCTCCGAGAACGAGACGACCGCCGGGTCGAAGACGATCCGGACGGCCTCGGTGTGCCCGGTGCGCCCGCTGCAGACCTCGTCGTAGGTCGGGAACGCGCTCAGGCCGCCCGCGTACCCGACCGCGGTCGTCCACACCCCCGGGACGGTCCAGAAGTCGCGCTCGGCGCCCCAGAAACACCCCATCCCGACGAAGAGCTCCGCCATGCCCGCGGGGACGGGCGCCTGGATCGGCGTCCCGAGGACCGCGTGCAGCTGCGGGACCGCGAACGGTGACGACTGCCGCGACGGCAGGGCCTCCTCGGACGCGGGCAGCCTCTTCTTGAACTCCAGACCGAACATGCGTGCAGTCTCCCTCTCATCGACGCCACCCGGGTGGCGCCGGTGTGCAACCGACATCGTGCATCGAACACCAGCCCGGGACCTCCGTGGTCCACCGCCGGCGACTCCTCCGACACCGGCTCAACACCGGCGCGGGCACCCCGGATTCCCCGGGCGGCTCCCTAGGGTGGGTGCATGCGCTACGCCGAGCACGTGGCCGACCTGGTCGGCAACACCCCGCTCGTGAAGCTCAACCGGGTCACCGACGGGGCCCGCCCGCTCGTGCTGGCCAAGGTCGAGTACCTGAACCCGGGCGGCTCCGTCAAGGACCGGATCGCCGCCGCGATGGTCGACGCGGCCGAGGCGGACGGGTCGCTGGAGCCGGGCGGCGTGATCGTCGAGCCGACCTCCGGGAACACCGGGGTCGGGCTCGCGATCGTCGCCCAGCAGCGCGGCTACACCTGCGTCTTCGTGTGCCCCGACAAGGTCAGCCAGGACAAGCGCGACGTCCTCGCCGCCTACGGGGCGCGGGTCGTCGTGTGCCCGACGGCGGTCGCGCCGGAGCACCCGGACTCCTACTACAACGTCTCCGACCGCCTGGCCCGGGAGATCCCCGGCGCGTGGAAGCCCGACCAGTACACGAACCCCGCCAACCCGCGCTCGCACTACGAGTCGACGGGCCCGGAGATCTGGGAGCAGACCGGCGGGGAGATCACGCACTTCGTCGCGGGCGTCGGCACCGGCGGCACGATCTCCGGGGCCGGCCGGTACCTCAAGGAGGTCTCCGGCGGCCGCGTCCAGGTGGTCGGCGCCGACCCCGAGGGCTCCGTCTACTCCGGCGGCTCCGGGCGGCCCTACCTGGTGGAGGGCGTCGGGGAGGACTTCTGGCCGACCACCTACGACGCGTCGATCGCGGACCGCATCGTCGCCGTCTCCGACCAGGACTCGTTCGCGATGACCCGCCGCCTCGCCCGCGAGGAGGCGCTGCTGGTCGGCGGCTCGTGCGGGATGGCCGCCGCCGCCGCGATCCGGGTGGCGCAGGAGATCGAGGACCCGGCGGCCGTGGTCGTCGTCCTGCTGCCCGACGGCGGCCGGGGCTACCTCTCGAAGATCTTCAACGACCGGTGGCTGGCGTCCTACGGGTTCCTCACCACCCGCGGGACGATCTCGGTGGGCGAGGTCCTGGCCTCCAAGAGCGGCCAGCTGCCGCACCTGGTGCACACCCACCCGAACGAGACCGTGGCCGAAGCGGTCCACATCCTCCGCGAGTACGGCGTGTCGCAGATGCCGGTCGTCCGCGCGGAGCCCCCGGTGATGGCGGCCGAGGTGGCCGGCTCGGTGGGGGAGCGGGAGCTGCTCGACGCCCTCTTCACGGGCAAGGCCAAGCTGACCGACTCCGTCGAGAGCCACATGTCGCTGCCGCTGCCCGTGATCGGCGCGGGGGAGTCCGTGGACGACGCCTACCTGGCCCTCGCCGCGGCCGACGGCCTGCTCGTGCTCGACGACGGCAAGCCGGTCGGGGTGCTGACCCGCTCGGACCTCCTCGGACACCTCGCCCGATGACCCGCGCACCGGCCGCACCTCCCCCCGGCCCCGAGGCGCCGCTGCGCCTCACCCGCCGCGGGCTCGTGCGTTCGGTGCAGCTCGCCGCCACCGCCGGCGTCCTCGGGACGGCGGCGGTCTCCTGCTCGCTGGTCGACCGCGCCGGGCGGCCGGGCCGCTCCGCGGCGTCGGCGGGAGGCGGCGCCGGACGGGTGTCGGACCCGGCCACCGACCTGCGCTCCGACCCCGCGCCGAGTGCGGGCCCGACCACGGCCACGACGGCCACCCCGGGTCCGAGCCCGGGCGCCGGTGCGGGCACGA
>CAXSIB010000216.1:0-5998 GCA_964237095.1 uncultured Actinomycetales bacterium | reverse complement strand
ACCCGGAGGACCCGGCCGAGGCCGCCGCCGAGGCGGCGCTGCGGCCGCACACCCTGGGGGAGTTCGTCGGGCAGCGGCGGGTGTGGGACCAGCTGTCGCTGCTGCTGGACGCGTCGCGGTCGCGCGGGGTGCCGCCGGACCACCTGCTGCTGGCCGGGCCCCCCGGGCTGGGGAAGACGACGCTGGCGATGATCGTCGCGGCCGAGCTGGGCCGGCCGCTCCGGATCACCAGCGGGCCGGTGATCCAGCACGCGGGGGAGCTCGCGTCGATCCTGTCGAACGTCACCGAGGGCGAGGTCCTCTTCGTCGACGAGATCCACCGCATGAGCCGGCCCGCCGAGGAGACCCTTTACCTCGCGATGGAGGACTTCCGCGTCGACGTCGTCGTCGGCCGCGGGCCGGGGGCCACCTCGATCCCGCTGGACATCCCCCGGTTCACCCTCGTCGGCGCGACCACCCGTGCCGGGCTCCTGCCCGGGCCGCTGCGCGACCGGTTCGGCTTCACCGCGCAGCTCGACTTCTACGAGGACGCCGAGCTCGCGGCGATCCTGGCCCGGTCCGCGGGCCTGCTCGGGGTCGACCTGAGCGCCGCCGCGGCCGCGGAGATCGCCGGGCGGTCGCGGGGCACGCCCCGGGTGGCGAACCGGCTGCTGCGCCGGGTCCGGGACTGGGCCGAGGTCCGGGGGGCGGGCACCCTCGACCTGGCCGCCGCCCACGCCGCGCTCGAGCTGTACGAGGTCGACGTCCGCGGGCTCGACCGTCTCGACCGGGCCGTGCTCGACGCCCTGTGCCGCCGCTTCGGCGGTGGCCCCGTGGGCCTGTCGACCCTGGCGGTGTCGGTGGGGGAGGAGACCGAGACCGTCGAGGGGGTCGTCGAGCCGTTCCTGCTGCGCGAGGGCCTGCTCGTGCGCACCCCGCGCGGGCGGATGGCCACCGCCGCGGCGTTCGCCCATCTCGGCCTCGACCCGCAGGCCGGCGGCCGGCTGCTCTAGGGCAATCTGAAGGCGCCACTCCTCCCGCTGGCTGGGGCCGCCAGGGCGAGTTCTCTCCCCGGTGGTGCAGCCGTCACCTGCGCGATCGCCATCCCAGTGGCGGCTGCTCTAGGGCAATCCGAAGGCGCCACTCCTCCCGCTGGCTGGGGCCGCCAGGGCGAGTTCTCTCCCCGGTGGTCCAGCCGTCACCTGCGCGATCGCCATCCCAGTGGCGCGAGTGCCGAGGGAAGGTGAGTGCCCCACCCCACCGACCGGCGGGGACGCGTCGAGCAGGCCGTGAGCCTGGTCGGGGGCCTGGTGCGGGTCCGGGGGCGCGCCGGAGATCCCGAGCCACGGGAGGTGACCGGCCTACACTCGCGGCCGACCGGCCCGTGCCTGCACCGACCTGTGAGGACCCCCCCACCGTGCGACTCTCCAACTTCGCCCTGCCGCTGCTGATCGTGGTGGCGGTGTACTTCCTGTTCCTGCGGCCCCAGCGGGCCCGGCAGCGGAAGGCGCAGGAGCTGACCAACACGATCGCCCCGGGGCAGCGGGTCATGACGACCGCGGGCATGTTCGCGACCGTCGTGTCCCTCGACGACGAGGGGATCCTGCTCGAGGTGTCACCCGGAGTGAACGTCAAGTACGTCCGCCAGGCCGTCAGCCGGGTGGTCCCGGCCCCCGACGAGGACGAGGCGGACGGCGACGCGCAGGACGACCAGATCAGGGACGGCGAGACCGAGGACGTCGACGTGCTCGCCGTCCCGGCGGGCACGGACCCGGACTCCTACCAGCCGGCCCTCGACCACTCCGAGGTCTACCGCCCCGCGACCGTCGACGGCACCGACGACGGGTCGAAGGTCCGCCTGGCCAAGGACGCGCCCGCCGCCGGCGCCGGCGGTGCCACCGCGGCCGGCTCGTCGGCGCTCGGCGGCAACGACCTCGACAGCGCGTCGGGTGACGGACCGGGCCGAGACCAGGCCGGCCGGGGCTCCGCGACCTCGGCGCTGCGCTGAGCGTGCCCGCCCCGCGCTCCCGCACCCCGAACCCCGTCGGGCCGATCCTGGTCCTGGCGGTGATCGTCGTCATCCTCGTGGCCGTCGCCGGCTTCAGCCGCACCTGGACGCCCAAGCTCGGGCTCGACCTGCGCGGCGGGACCACGCTGACCCTGCAGGCGCACGCCGTCACCAAGGGCCAGCCGGTCGACTCGACGTCCCTCGACCAGGCCGTCGACATCATCCGCCAGCGGGTCGACAGCACCGGGGTCGCCGAGCCGGTGGTCACCCGCCAGGGCAGCGACCAGATCACGGTGTCGGTGCCCTCGACCAACCAGCAGCAGCTGCGCAAGCTGGTCGGCACCACCGCGGAGCTCGGGTTCCGCCAGGTGCTCGGCTACGCCGCGGTCACCGTGTCCCCGACGTTCGCGCTCACCGACACCCCGACGGTGACGCTGCCGTTCGCGCCGAGCACCACGCCGAGCCCGCCGGACACCCCGACCGTCGCCCTCGGGATCGCCCCGCAGGCCACCGCGTCGCCGCGGCCGTCCGCCGGCCCGGCGACCACCTCGGCCGGCCCGTCCACCACCTCCACGGCGTCCGCGTCCGCCAGCGCGTCGGCGGCCGCCGGTGCCGCCGGGGCGTCGGCCTCGCCGAGCCCGACCAAGCCGAGCGTCGCGGCGGTCATCGCCTCCTCGATCAGCCCGGCCGTACCGGCGTCGGAGGTCACGGCGTTCACGGCGTTCAGCTGCGCGGACCTGAAGGAGCCGGTGGCGAGCACGCCGACCGGCTATCTGCTGACCTGCAGCACCGACAAGCTGTCCAAGTACCTGCTCGGGCCCGCGTTCATCGTCGGCACCGACGTGTCCACCGCGTCGGCCGGGCTCACCACGACCTCCAGCGGAGTCACCTCGGGCGGCTGGCAGATCAACCTGGCGCTGAAGGGCGGGGCCCCGACGCAGATCCTCTCCCAGGCCACGGCGAAGCTCGTCGACCTGCAGCAGATGGACCTGACGACGGCGGGGCAGGGGTCGAGCAACTTCGCGATCGTGCTCGACGGGGAGGTCGTGTCTTCGCCGTACATCCAGGCGCAGATCCCGGACGGGCAGGCGCAGATCTCGGGCACCTTCACCGCGACCACGGCCAAGGACCTCGCCAACGTCCTCAAGTACGGCGCGCTGCCGCTGTCGCTGACCGTCCTGCAGGTTAACACGACCTCGGCCACCCTGGGGGCCCAGGCTCTGCACTGGGGGCTGCGTGCCGGCGGGATCGGGCTCCTGCTGGTGATCCTCTACTCGTTCCTCTACTACCGCGGGCTCGCGCTGGTCGTCATGAGCTCCCTCGTCGTGGCGGCCGTCCTGACCTACCTGCTGGTGGTGCTGCTGGGGGTGCAGCTCGGGTACACCCTCAGCCTCGCGGGGATCGCGGGGCTGATCGTCGCCGTCGGCATCACCGCGGACTCGTTCGTGGTGTTCTTCGAACGACTACGCGACGAAGTGCGGGAGGGCCGGTCGCTGCGCAGCGCGGTCGAGACCGGCTGGGTCCGGGCCCGCCGGACGATCATCGCGGCGGACTTCGTGTCGTTCCTGGCGGCGGCCGTGCTCTACATCCTCGCGATCGGCGACGTCCGCGGGTTCGCGTTCACCCTGGGCCTCACGACCGTCATCGACATCGTCGTGGTGTTCCTGTTCACCAAGCCACTGATGAGCCTGCTCGCCCGGACCGCGTTCTTCGGTCGGGGGCACCGGCTGTCCGGCCTCGACGCCGCCCACCTCGGCCGCGCCACCGAGACCCCGTCCGCGACCGCCGGCCAGGACGCCGCGCGCGCCCGGGCCCGGGCCCGGCTGACCCGGCCGGGCGCCGGCCCCACCCCGGAGGTCTGAGCCGTGCCCGCACACCCGACGGACACCGTCACCCCGGCCGGATCCGGGTCCGGCGAGGCGCGCGCGAGCCTGAGCTCCCGGCTCTACCGCGGGCAGCTGTCGTTCGACTTCATCCGCCACCGCCGCCGCTGGTACGTGGTGTCCGGGGTCCTGCTGCTGCTGGCGGTCCTCGGTTTCGCGGCGCGCGGGCTCAACCTGAGCGTGGACTTCACCGGCGGCAACGTCCTGCAGGTCACCGTGCCGGCCACGTCGACCGCGACGGCCGGCCAGGTCGGCGGGGCCGTTCAGGGCCTCGGGGTCGCCGGGGCCGAGCAGCCCGTGGTCACCCTGCTCACGGGCCAGGTCCGCCAGTTCCGCGTCCAGACGGGGCAGACGTCCGACGCCGGGCTGACCCGCATCCAGGACACGATCGCCACGACGGTCGGCCGGCCGGCGAACCAGGTCAGCGTGCAGGCGATCGGCAGTGCGTGGGGTTCGGAGATCACCCGCAAGGCCCTGCTCAGCCTCGTGGTGTTCCTGGTGCTGGTGATGATCTACCTGGCGTTCGCCTTCGAGCCGAAGATGGGCATCGCGGCGATCCTCAGCCTGCTCCACGACCTCGTGATCACCGTCGGCATCTACGCCCTGGTCGGCTTCGAGGTCAGTCCGGCCACGGTGATCGGGGTCCTGACGATCCTCGGCTACTCCCTCTACGACACCGTCGTGGTGTTCGACAAGGTCCGGGAGAACACCCGGGGGATCACCGGCGGGAACCGGCGCACCTACTCCGAGGCCGCCAACCTGGCCCTCAACCAGACCCTCGTGCGGTCCCTCAACACGACGCTGATCGCCCTGCTCCCGATCGTCTCGATCCTCTTCATCGGGACCGCGGTGCTCGGCCCGGGGGTGCTGGAGGACCTCGCGCTGGCCCTCGCCATCGGCATGGCGGTCGGTGCCTACAGCTCGATCTTCATCGCGACCCCGCTGCTGGCCCAGCTCCACGAGCGCGAGCCGGTGATGCGGGCGCTCGCGCAGCGGGTCGCCACCGCCCGGTCGGCCGGCGCGGACGGCGTCGCGACACCGGCGCTGCCGACCGTCACGGTGGCGACGGCCGGCGCGGCCCGCGTCCCCGGGAGCCGGCCGACGCCGGCGTCCCGCACCCAGGCTCAGACCGAGGCCCAGACCCGGGCCCGGGCACGACGCGACAGGGGAGCAGGACAGTGACCGGGACACACGTCGGGACCGCAGCCGACACCAGCGCGGAGCTCGACGCGGCCCTCGGGATGATCCGGGACATCCCGGACTTCCCCGAGCCGGGGATCGTCTTCAAGGACATCGCGCCCCTGCTGGCCGACGCCGGGGCGTTCGCCACGGTCGTCGAGGCCCTCGCCGACGTCGGCCGGCGGGTCGGGCGGATCGACGCCGTCGTCGGCATCGAGGCCCGCGGTTTCATCCTGGCCGCGCCCGTCGCCCTCGCGCTGCAGGCGGCGTTCGTGCCGGTGCGCAAGGCCGGCAAGCTGCCCGGCACCACCCACCAGGCCAGCTACACCCTCGAGTACGGGCAGGCCACGCTGGAGATCCAGGCCGACGCGCTCACGCCGGGGGCGCGGGTGCTGCTCGTCGACGACGTGCTCGCGACCGGTGGTACCGGGACCGCCGCGGCCCGTCTGGTCGGCGAGGGCGGCGGCGTCGTCGCGGCCGTCGCGGTGCTGCTGGAGCTCGGCTTCCTGCCCGGGCGGGCCAAGCTGGCCGAGGCCGGTCTCGACCGGGTGCACGCACTCCGCCGGGTCTGACCCGCCACCGGTCCGGCCACGGGTCTCACCACAGGGTCGATCGGCGCCCCGCCCCGGGCTCCTAGACTGGTGGCCACAGACCGTGAGGAGCGCCCGTGCCGCACGACGCAGCGCCACCGGACCGGGGAGGCAGCTCCCCGGTCGGCCTCGCCGTGCCGCCCGCCGCACACCCGGCACCCGCTGACGTCGTCCCCGGTCCGGGTCGCCACGCCAGTGGTGCGTCCGCCGCCGGTGGGTCGGCGCCCGGGGTCTCGGTGGCCGGTGCGTCGGCGACCGTGACACCCGCCCCCGCGCGCCCCGCGCCCGCCGGTGACCGGCCGCTGCGCCCCGCGGTCGAGGCGGCCCGCGTCCCGTCGCCGGTCACCCGCCCGGCCGGC
>CAXSIB010000215.1:0-6003 GCA_964237095.1 uncultured Actinomycetales bacterium | reverse complement strand
CGGGTCGACGCGGTCGGTGTCGGTGTCCGGGGTGTCCCTGACCGGCAGCGCCACCGCGGACGCCGCCGCGCTGGTCGCCGCGGTCGGGGTCGAGCCGTCGTCGCTGTCGTCGCAGACGTCGAGCTACCTGCACACGATGCTGGTCGAGGCGGGCTGCTCGCGGATCGGCTTCCAGGGCTGCCACCTGGCCCCGGCCGGATCCCTGCAGCGACAGGGCTTCCTCGCCGGGTCGACCGTCGTCGGGCGGCAGTTGCCCGCGGCCGGGATCGCCCGCCTCGTCGGCGCGGTGAGCGCGGGAGGCGCCACGGGACTGTCGGTGGCCGCCATCTGCGACCCCCTCGGCGGCGCGACGGGCCGGGTCCCCGCCGCGGCCACGTCGTTCCCCTGGCGGCGCGCCGCGTTCAGCGTCCAGTGGTACGCCGGGCTGACCACCCCGGCGTCGCCGTCGTCGGCCGGTCGCGCCCAGGCCTGGGTCGCCGCGAGCCGGGCCGCCACGGCGGCGTGGGCGGCCGGCTCGTACGTCAACTACCCCGACGCGTCGGTGACCCGGCCGGCGGACTTCCACGGCGCCACGACCGCCCGCCTGACCGGGGTCCTCCGCCGGTACGACCCGACCGGGTTCTTCACCGGCCCGGGCCGGCTCGCCGTCTGAGCCACCCGGCCCGTCAGAAGAACTCGAAGTACTCCCGCATCTGCCAGTCGTCCTCGAGGGCGCGGCGCGCCTCGCCGGTGGAGGTGCCGAGCGCGGTCTCGTACCGGGCGAGCTCGAACCGCTTCATCATCAGGAAGTACTCGACGAAGCCGTCGCCGAACTCCTGCCGGTACAGGGGATCCGACTCCAGCGCGGCGATCGCCACCCCCATGGACGCGGGCAGAGCCGGGGCGGCGGCGGCGTACGGGTCGGCCTCGACCGGCGGCGGCGGGACCAGCCCGCGCCGGATCCCGTCGAGGCCGGCGGCGATGTCGGCCGCGAGGTAGAGGTAGGGGTTCGCGGCCGGCTCGCCGAGGCGGTTCTCCACGTGGGTGCTGGGATCCCCGGGGCCACCCTGGACCCGGACGAGCGCGCCGCGGTTCTCCACCGCCCAGCAGATCCGGTCGGGCGCGAACGAGTACGGCGCGAACCGCGTGTACCCGTTGACGGTGGGGGTGGCGAACAGCGTCATCGCGGGGGCGTGGGAAAGCAGGCCGGCCACGTACCGCAGCCCCGGCTCGGGGAGCGGGCCGTCGTCGCCGAGGTAGGCGCTCCTGCCGTCCGGGGTGAGCAGCGAGGAGTGCAGGTGCCAGCCGGAGGCGAAGAAGTTCGGCAGCGCCGGCTTGCACATGAACGTGGCCAGCAGCCCGCGGCGGCGGCAGATCTGCTTGACCGCGCTGCGGAACAGCACCATCGCGTCCGCGGTGCCGAGCCCCTCGCGCGGCTCCAGGCTCATCTCCAGCTGGCCGGGGCCCCACTCGTCCTCCGTCGACCGGGGCTCCAGCCCGACGCCGGCGAGGCCGTCCCGCAGCGCGTCCAGGGTCTCGGACAGGCCGTCGAGGCGGACCTCGGAGAGGTACTGGTACCCGAGCTCGGCCGGGTCCACGGCGGGCGCCGGGCCGGGTGCGCCGGTGTCCGCCAGGCCGATCCCCTGGTGGCGCGGGCGGGTGACGTAGAACTCCACCTCGAGACCCGACAGGTACCGGTACCCGGCCTCTTCGAGGCGGGCGAGCTGCGTGCGCAGCAGCCGCCGGCCGTCGAGCGGGACCGGCGCACCGGAGCCCAGGTAGGCGTCGCACAGCACCCAGCCGGTGCGGTCGGCCCACGGCAGCACCTGGAACGTCGTCGGGTCGGGCACGACCACGACGTCGGGGAAGCCGGTCAGCTCGGGGACCCCGAAGCCGCCGCCCTCGGCGAACGCGGGCGGGAACACGCCGTTCCCCGTGTCCAGGCTGTAGATCGCGCCCGAGAAGTCGATCCCGGTGCGCAGCCCGGCGAGGAACGCCGCCGGTGACAGGAACTTGGCCCGGGGGATCCCGTGCTGGTCGACGACGACGATGCGCACCGTGCGCAGCCCGAGCTCCTCGACGCGGGCCGCGACCCGGTCGGCGGCCTCGAGCTGCTCGGGGGTGTGCAGGGCGTGCCGCGCCACGAAGCCCGGGCGCCCCACCCCCTGGCCGACCCCCTGGCCCGGGCTGCTCACCGGCGCGTCCCGGGGGCGGCTCCGGCGGCGGGACGCGGCAGCGTGGTCATCCGCCGACCCTACTGGCGCCCGACCGGCCGCTGCTCCTAGGATCGCCAACCAGGACAGAGGATCCTCTCCTGCTCGGGTTCCCACGGCCGCGGACCCCCGGAAGCTGTTCCGCGTGCCCGCTCGCCACGAGGAGGACCTGTGTGCCGGTTGCTGGGCTGGGTGTCGAGCGCGCCGCGGTCGATGGCCGACGTGCTGGGACCGGCGGCCCTGGACGGGTTCACCGCGCTGTCCCGCCACCACGCCGACGGCTGGGGTCTCGCGACGGCCCGGGCGGGCGACGGCCCGGAGGTCGAGCGCTCCACGGCCGGCGCGGCGGGCGACCCGGCGTTCGCGCGGGCGGTCCACCGGGCCGCCCCGGCCGGGGTCGCGCACCTGCGGTGGGCCACCCCGGGGATGGCGGTCGAGACCCGCAACACCCACCCGTTCCGCCGCGGGGACACGGCGTTCGCCCACAACGGGGCCCTGCACCCCCAGGACCGGCTCTCCCGGGCGCTGCCGCTCCGGGCGCCGTACGCCCCCGAGGGCACCACCGACAGCGAGCGCTACTTCCTCACCCTGCTGGCCGCGCTCGACGCGGGGGCCGACGTGGCGGCGGCGGTGTCCGCGGTGGTCGCGCGCATCGGCGAGGCGGGTCTCGAGGTCAGCAGCCTGAACGCCCTCCTGCTCACCCCGACGACGCTGGCCGCGGTCAACGTGCACGACCCCGCCCGGGCCCCGCTCCACCCCCACGCCGACCCCGACGGCGACCCTCGCAGCGGCGCCGACGCGGCGGCCGCGCGGGACGCGCCCTACTTCGACCTGCGGTACCGCGAGGACGCCGGCGCGGTCGTCGTCGCCTCGTCCGGGTTCGACCAGCCGGCCGACGAGGGCTGGGCGCCGCTGCCCGACTCCTCGGTGCTGCTGATCGACCGGGCCACCCTCCGGACCGAGGTGGTCGCGCTGGCGTCGGGGCTCGAGCCCGCCGCCCGCTGACCCCCCGCAGGCCTCCGGTCCGGTCGGCGCCGTGAGATCATCGGCCCCGACCAGGGCCGGTGTGGACCCATCGTGCGTGCCACCCGGGCAGGAGCCGCCGTGCTGCCCCAGCGGGTCGACCTCTTCGCCGACGATCCCGTCGAGGAGGCTCCCCAGCTGGAAGCGGGCGAGATCTTCGCCGGGCTCGTCGTGCAGTCGTCTGTGGGGCGCAGCAGCAGCGCCGACGTGTACCGGGCCCTGGACCCGGCCGGGAACACGGGTGCGTTGAAGGTCATCCACCCCGCGGTCGCCCGGACCGACGTCGGGCGGGCCCGCTTCGCCCGCGAGTGCGAGATCGTCGAGACCCTGCACCACCCCCACGTCGTGGACCAGCACGGCCACGGCGAGGACCGGCGCGCGGGCGCGCCCGCGGGGACCCGGCCACTGCTGTGGTCGTCGATGGAGCTCCTGGGCGGGGGGACGGTCGCCCGCCTCGTCCCGCGCCGCCACCGCCGGCCCGACGTCCCGCTGGTGCTGGAGGTGCTGCGGCAGGCGGCGGCCGGGCTGGACCACGTGCACGCGATGGACGTCGTCCACCGCGACATGAAGCCCGCGAACCTGATGCTGGCCGGCGGGGAGCCGCTGCGGGTCGTCGTGACCGACTTCGGGATCGCCCGCTTCCTGGACGAGTCCCGGCCGCTCGCGCGCCACGGCCGGGTCCAGGGCTCCCTGCCGTACGCCGCGCCGGAGGTGCTGCAGGCGCAGCACCTGTGGCCGGCCACCGACGTGTACTCCCTGGCCTGCACCGCGGTCGAGCTGCTCACCGGCCGGCCGCCGTACCCGCTGGCCACGACGTTCGCGATCGCCCACGCGCACATCTCCGCGCCGCCGCCGCGGGTCACCGAGCGACGCCGCTGGCTGCCCCCGGCGCTGGACGCCGTGGTCGTGCGCGCGCTGGCCAAGGACCCCGCGGACCGGCCGGCCACCTGCGGGGCGTTCGCCGACGCCGTGGCGGCGGCCTTCGCGTCGACGGCCTCCGTGGCCTGACCGCCAGGCCGGCCCCCGGTGCCTCGAAACCCCGGGCCCGACCGCCGCGGCCTGACCGACCCCCGGTGCCCTGACACCCCCGGTGCCCTGACACCCCCGGGCCCGATCCCGGCGGATCGCCGGCGGCCGTCAGCCGGTGGCCACCTGCACCCAGGCGGTGGCGTCGGTGGGCAGCCGGCCGGCCGCCAGCGGGGCGCTGGAGAGGAGGACCTCGCCCGTGGGCAGGGCCACCGGCGCCGACCCGAGGTTGGTCACGCTGTGCCATCCCCCCGGCCGCGCGACGTGCAGCACCCCCGCGGCGTCGTCGACCCAGCCGAGCTCCGGGGCGGCCGCGAACGCGCGCCGCAGGGCCAGGGCGCGGCGGTAGAGGGTGAGGGTGGAGCCGGGGTCGTCCTGCTCGGCCTCGACGGACAGCCCCGCGAAGACCGCCGGCTGGGGGAGGGACGTGCCGCCCGGCCCGAAGCCGAACGACGGCCCGCCCCGCGTCCACGGCAGCGGGACCCGGCAGCCGTCGCGACCCTTCTGCCGGCCTCCCGACCGGCGGGGGACCGGGTCCTGCAGGACGTCCCACGGCAGGTCGGCGACCTCGGGCAGCCCCAGTTCCTCGCCCTGGTACAGGTAGACCGACCCGGGCAGGGCGAGCTCGAGCAGGATCGCCGCCCGGGCCCGGCGCAGCCCCAGCTCCGCGTCGAGCGCCGGCTCGCGCCCGTCGGTGGCCACCCACGCCTCGGCCCCGCGGTGGGAGTTCAGCCCCGGGGTGTCGGGCAGCCCGAAGCGGGTCGCCTGGCGGACCGAGTCGTGGTTGGCCAGCGTCCAGGTCGCCGACGAGCCGGCCGCGGCCTGCGCGACCCCGCCGGCGATGGCCTCGCGGAGCTCGGCCTCGTCCCACCGGGCCTGGTGGAGGTCGAAGTTGAACGCCTGGCCGAGGCTCCCGGGGTTCGCGTAGCGGGCGCGGCGGTCGGGGTGGACGCTCGCCTCCGCGACCGCCGAGCGCGGCGGGTCGTAGGAGTCGAGGACCACCCGCCACGCCGCGTAGACCTCCTGCAGGTCGTCGCGGTCCCAGAGCGGGTGCGAGCCGTCGGTCCGTGACGGCTCCAGGACGTCGAGCTCGACGTCGAGGAGGCCGCCGTCGACGTCCTTGACCAGGCCGTGGGCGGCGTCGACGCGGAAGCCGTCGACCCCGCGGTCGGACCAGAACCGCAGCGTGTGCAGGAAGTCCGCCCGCACGTCGGCGGCCGCCCAGTTCAGGTCCGGCTGCTCGGGCGCGAACAGGTGGAGGTACCACTGGGCCGGGTCGGACCCGTCGGCCACCTCCTCCCACGCGGGGCCGCCGAAGATCGACTGCCATGACGACGGCGGCTCCGCCCCGTGCGGGCCGCGGCCGTCGCGGAACACGTAGCGGTCGCGCGCCGGCGAACCGGGCGCGGCGGCGAGGGCCTCGACGAACCACGGGTGCCGGTTCGAGGAGTGGTTGGGGACGATGTCGACGACGACCCGGATGCCGGCGGCGTGCAGCGCGGCGACCATCGCGTCGAAGTCCGCGAGGGTGCCGAGGCGCGGGTCGACATCACGGTGGTCGTCGACGTCGTAGCCGCCGTCGGCGAGGGACGACGGGTAGAACGGGCTCAGCCAGACGGCGTCCACGCCGAGGGCGGCCAGGTAGGGCACCCGGCTGGTCACGCCGGGCAGGTCGCCGATGCCGTCGCCGTCGGAGTCGGCGAAGCTGCGCGGGTACACCTGGTAGACGACGGCCTCCCGCCACCAGTCGCCCGCCGGGCCG